>CAZVRM010000122.1:0-5234 GCA_964629605.1 uncultured Oscillospiraceae bacterium | reverse complement strand
TGTGCCACAGCCACCGTCATCAGACCGGCAACTGCGATGGACAGGCCGCTCATAGCGCCCTCCACCTCGCCGATCTCCAGCGCCTTGGAGGTGCCCAGGGCGTGGGAGCTGGTACCGATGGCAAGACCCTTTGCCACCGGCTCGGTGATGCGGAACAGACGGCACAGAAACACCGCCATACAGTTGCCCAAAAGACCGGTGATGACGATGGAGGTCACCGTGATGGCAGCAACGCCGCCCAGCTCGGTGGACAGGCTCATGCCGATGGCGGTGGTCACCGATTTGGGCAGCAGCGTCACATAATCGGTGTGGCTCAGGCCAAACAGGATGCTCAGACCGGCAATGGTCAGGCCGGAGGTCACAACACCGGAGAAAATACCCAGCAAAATGGCCTTCATGTGCTTTTTGAGCTTGTCCAGCTGACGATACAGGGGGATGGCCAAGCTGACGGTGGCGGGGGTCAGCAGATAGCTGATGTATTTTGCGCCCTCGTAATAGGTGTCGTAATCAATGCCGCACAGCAGCAGCACCGGGATGATGATGATCAGCGACAGCAAAAGAGGGTTGGTCAGCGGACTTTTGAACCGCTTGTTCACCGCCAGACCCAAAAGATAGGCGCCCAGCGTCAAAAACAGGCCAAAGGTGGTGCAGCTTTGAATCAGTTCTTTCATTTTTTCGCCCCCTTTTCCCGTTTCAGCAGAAATTGCGTCACCCGTCCGGTGACAACGAAGGTGGTCAGCAAACCCACGAAGTTGATGACCAAAAAGGGCAGCAAAATGGCTTGCAGCGCTTCCAGCTGGTTCATCAGTGCCACCGCAGCGGGGATAAACATGGGGGACATGATGCCGATGAGGAAGTCGGCCACCGTCTCCACCTGCTCCAGCTTGATGGCGCCGCACATCAGCGCCAGCAGCATGAGCACCAGACCGTACACGCTGGCAGGGATGGGCAGCGGCAGCACATAGCGTATCACTTCGCCCAGCAGGCAGACCCCTAAAATGATGGTAAATTGTTTTAGATATTTCACGAAATGGCCTCCTTTTGTGGATTTATGCCGGGATTTTGTTCTTTTTTCGCAGCCAGAGGAAATATCCGGCGCAGATCAGAATGGACAGCAGGGATGCTGCCGGAGCTGCCAGACCCATGTGCAGCAGGGAAGCGCCCGGGATGCGGCTCATGGCCAGCGTCACCGGGATACGCACCGCAAAGGTGGCGATCACATTGTGGATCATGGAGATCATGGCGTTGCCGCAGCCGCTGAAATAGTTGTTGAAGCTAAAGACAAAGGCCACCAGGATGCAGTCGATGGAATAGGTACGCATATACAGTCCTGCCGCCCGGATAACCTCTCCGTCGGTGGTGAAGATGGCAGGCAGCACCTGGGGGAACAGGTTGGCAAAGCCGCATACCAGCAGACCGAAGGCCAGCGAGAACACAATGCTCCACTTGAGGGACTGGAGCGCCCGCCGGGGCTTGCCTGCGCCGATGTTCTGGGCAGTCATGGCCGCCACTGCCGCCGCAAAAGCATCGGGGGGCAGGAAGGCAAAGGCCATGATTTTTTCGGTGACGCCCACCGCTGCCGAGGCGATGAGACCCATGGTGTTGATGATGGCGGTGATAATGAGGAAGGACAGATGCACACTGGTGCTCTGGAGCGCCAGCGGCGCGCCCACCTTGAGGATGCGCTTGGCAGCGCTGCCGTTCAGCCGCAGATGCTTACGGGTGAAGGGGAAGGAAAAGCCGGTTTTGCACATCCAAATCAGCGCCGCAAGGAAGCTGAGACCCTGCGCCGCCACCGTGGCGATGGCAGCGCCGGTGGCGCCCATGTTCAGTCCGCCCACCAGCCAAAAATCGGCAACAATGTTGATGACGGTGGCCAGCGCCACGAAATACACCGGGGTTTTGCTGTCGCCCAGACCGCGGAAAATACCGCTGAGGGCGTTGTAGCCGATGATAAAGGGCAGACCCAGCGAGCAGGTGAACACATAATCCCGGGCATCGGCCACCGCCTCGGGGGGTGTCTGCATCAAGGCAACACCGGCGTTGGTGCCCAGCAGCATCAGCGGCGTGAGAATCACGGCAAACAGGGCGAACAGCACCGTCATGGTGCCGATGGCGGTGGCTGCACCCTCATCATTTTTCTGTCCGATGCAGTTGCCGATGAGCACCGTGCCGCCCATGGACAGGGACAAAATCAGCATGGTCACCGTGCTCATCAGCTGGGAGCCGATGGACACGCCGGAAACCGCCGCCGCACCGGCGTACTGACCCACCACAAACAGGTCGGCCGCGCCGTACAGCGATTGCAGCAGGCTGGATAACATAAAAGGCAGGGCAAACCGCACCAGCGTGGGTGCGACTCTGCCTTCGGTCAAAGAAAAGGCTTTCATAGGAGTTCCTGACTTTCCCGCCCGTTGCGCTCCGGGCGAAATTATGGTACACTGATACTGTTGTGATTCCACATCTTAATAATTATACAGAAATTTACACAATTTGCAACAAAAGACATCTGACCCGATATATTTTTCTCAAATTGGCACTTCAAACAAGGTCAGAAATCAGTATGATAAAGACAGAACCCAAAATAAGGAGCTGTCTTTTCGTGAAACACAATACCATGCAAAAACCGGTGCTGGCTGCCATGTTTGCCGCGCTGACCTGCGTTTCCACCATGGTCATCCAAATTCCTGCCCCTACCGGCTATGTCAATGCAGGCGATGTAATGGCGCTGCTGGCAGGCTTCTGCCTCGGCCCGGTGTACGGCGGCGTTTCGGCCGGTCTGGGTGCGGCGTTGGCCGACCTGCTGCTGGGCTACGGAATGTACGCCCCCGGCACCTTTGTGATCAAAGGGCTGGTGGCCGTGATCGCCAGTCTGCTGCTGTCGGTTTATTATAAGCTGAAAAAAGAGCCCTCGGTCTCTCGTCTGCTGGTGTGCACCATCCCGGCAGAGGTTTTGATGGCACTGGGCTATTTTACATACGAAACGATCATTCTCAAGGTGGGCGCGGGAGCTGCCGCCGCCATTCCTGCCAATCTGATGCAGGGACTTGTTGGCGTGGCGGCATCCACTCTGCTGTTCCGGCTGCTTTATCAGATACCGGCGCTGCGGGAACGATTCTGGAAAGGATAAAGAATTATGTACGAAGAAATTACCAAACAGGCAAATACCGTCGTCACCGAGCTGCTGGAGCAGGCCAAGCTGCAGCCCGGCAAGCTGCTGGTCATCGGCTGCTCCTCCAGCGAGATGGTGGGTCAGCGCATCGGCAAAGGCTCTTCCATGGAGGCCGCACAGGCTGCCTTCAAGGGCATTTATCCCGTGCTGCAGGAGCAGGGCATCCATCTGGCTGTCCAGTGCTGCGAGCATCTGAACCGCTCCCTGATTATGGAGCGCGCCGTTGCCGAAGCCCGCGGCTATGAGATCGTCAACGTCATGCCCCAGCCCCATGCCGGCGGCTCCTTTGCCGTCACCGCATGGAACACCTTCTCCGACCCTGTGGCGGTGGAGACCATCGTTGCCGACGCCGGTATCGACATCGGCAGCACCCTCATCGGTATGCACCTGCGCCGTGTGGCCGTCCCTGTCCGCACCAGCGTGAAGCATATTGGCGAGGCTGTGGTAGTGTGCGCACGCACCCGCGCCAAGTATGTGGGTGGCCCCCGCGCCATCTATCAGGACGCTTAATTATGGCACAGGCCTTTGATGCCCGCCAGATGGCGGAGGCGGTAGCAGAAGTCCGCTATCGCATGGAACAGGCCGCAAAAGCCGCCGGGCGCGACCCCGGCGACATTTTGCTGTGCGCCGTCTGCAAGACCCGTACCCCCGATACTATTCGGGACAGCGCCGCCCTGCCGGTAGACCTGTTCGGTGAAAACCATATGCAGGAGCTGGTGGTCAACCATGAGGCCGGTGCTTATCTGGAAAAACCGGTGCATTTCATCGGTCATCTGCAGACCAACAAGGTGAAAAAAGTGGTGGGCAAGGCGCACATTATCCAGAGCGTGGACAGCCTGCGCCTGCTGGAGGCCATCGACAAGGAAGCAGGCAAGCAGGGCTTGCGGCAGGAGATCCTGCTGGAGCTGAACATCGGCGAGGAAGCCACCAAAACCGGCGCTGCCGCCGACGACCTGTGGCCCATGCTGGAGCGCGCCGCCGGACTGGAAAATGTCTTCGTCCGGGGTCTGATGGCCATTCCCCCGGCCTTTGACAACGGCCCCGAGAGCCGCCGGTATTTTGCAATGCTCCGGGAGCTGATGGAGCGCGCCAAGGCGCGGCACTATGAAAACGCCCAGCTGGACATTCTGTCCATGGGCATGAGCGGCAGCTATGAGGCCGCCATTCTGGAGGGTGCAACTCTGGTGCGCGTAGGCACCGCCATCTATGGCGAACGATATTATCCCAATCGCGTTTGACACAAAAAAACAGTCTGTCCGTCGACAGACTGTTTTTCATTTTCAAATCACGGTTACAGACTGGATGCCATAGTACCGGAAGCAGTCAATGGCGTGTGCGTCGATGCGCTCGCCGCAGATGAGGATGGGCACTGCCGGGGGACAGCCCACCGAAGCCGCTGCCAGAATCCGTCCCTCGCTTTGCTCCACCGGGATGGTGTGTCCCGGCGACAGCATGGCCTGCCGAATGGAAAGCACCTGCTCGCCCGGATGGAATTCCAGCGGACAAGGGGGCAGCGGCTGCTTTTTGGGCAGAGCGAGCAGCACATTTTTCAGTCGCTCCAAACCCTCTGCGCCCGTTTCGGGGGTGACCATCAGAACCAGATAATCGGGGTCTGCAAACTCGCAGACCATCCGGTGCTGCTGCAGATCATCGGCCAATTCCTTGCCGGTATAGCCGTATTCCTTGGCAGAAATGGTGATTTTCAGCGGTTCTTCGCTCAATAATCGGTATCCGTTTTGCGCCAAAGAGGCTTTTAACCCGGCAACATGGGGCAAAAAATCCTGCAAACGCTGTCCGTACTGCTCCAGATAGGGGTTTGCCCGATCCAAAGACTGCAAAATCAGATAGGAAGGGCTGGTGGAGCCAAAAAGCTCCAGTCCGGTCTTTACCTGCGACCAAACCGACCCTTGCAGCCGGGGCGAAAGGTGCAGATAGGCACCGCCGGTAACCACCGGCAGGGTTTTGTGGGCAGAATCACAGCACAAATCAGCCCCCAGATCCATGGGATGCAGGGAAGGCTGCAAAAACCGCAGATAAGCCCCGTGGGCATTGTCCACCAGCA
>CAZVRM010000121.1:0-5240 GCA_964629605.1 uncultured Oscillospiraceae bacterium | reverse complement strand
GTTCCGGTGTTGTTATCGCTGTTGAGGAATAATTCTTAACGGAATTAACAAAGCTCAAAAGAGCGGATCGTAAGATCCGCTCTTTTTTTCATGCAGAAAGACTTGTCATAGGAAATTCGTGGGGCTATAATAGACGTATGACATAGGGGAGGGATCGTTATGAAGCTTTATTCAACACAGAATCCGGATTTCGTGATTCGGGAAGCCTGTGCGGATGATGCCCAGCTGATTTTTGATTTGATTTGCGGATTGGCAGAGTATGAAAAGCTCCGTGATCAAGTGGAGGGGGATCCGGAAACTTTGCGTCGTAATTTGTTTCAAGAAAAACAGGCCAATGTGCTGATTGGTGAAGAAAAAGGCATTCCGGTGTGCTTTGCCTTGTATTTCTACAATTTCTCCACCTTCCAATGCAAACATGGCCTGTATCTGGAAGATTTATTTGTAAAGCCTGAGTATCGCGGGAAAGGTTATGGTAGTGCTATGCTGGCCTGCCTGGCTCATAAGGCAAAAGAAGAAGATTGCGGCAGATTTGAATGGATCTGTCTGGACTGGAACGAGGCAGCCTTGAAGGTGTATCGAGGCCTTGACGCTGTACCTATGACTGGTTGGACGATTCAGCGTCTTGCGGGTCAGCCGTTGGATGCACTTGCGGATTCTTTCGGATCTGAAGCGTGACTTTTTCCGGTGTCCAGAGCAGTTGAATCTGTCGTTGCTGCTGATCGTCAGGGAAAATCAGCCGATAGCGGGTGGTGTTGTCGATTTGTTCCAATGCCATACGCTCAAAATAGTCATCATCAAATAGCACACCCAACCGACTGGGGGAGAAATCTAACGTAAGCACATCTCCGAGAACTGTAAATTCCGCGGCACAAGGGTTCTTTGTGTAAAAATCCAGTTGATGAACGTCGTCAATTTGCGTCCATTGGATTTTCTCGATGGTGACGATCTCTTGTGCTTGCACAGAGGTGACTATAAAGGGTGTTAGCTTTACTGTTAAAATACCGAATTGTTCACTGCAAACCAGCGCTGGCGCCGAATAGGATTGATCTTCAAAGGGGGCTTCCGCAGTGAGGTAGCCGCTATAGTTGCCATTACAATCGGAGCGGAGGGTGGCGTAATTACTGCCGTAAAAAACGGTGACTTTACTGCAACGCGGTGCAGAGCAGGAAATATTCAGTCGTTCGCCAGAAAGCACTGCTTGGTTTCCTTGGGGCGTATGGAGCAGTAACTCTTTTGGCCACTGAGATTCTCGCGGAATCGGTTCATGATGATCCGGTTCTGCGGATAAAAAGCTTGTGTCTATTTTTTTCATAGAGCCGTATCGGAAGAACAGAGCACCGGAGGTGTACGTGCTTTGCTTCATGGCATCCAGCTGGCGCTGTAGTTCTTCCGTTCCATACCAAACGGAATCCTGTGCGGCATCAACCGATTTATAGGCCGCAAGACCAATGTATAAGTGCACTTCTGTGTCGGCAACCGTGTCATTCCACCAGTCCAGCAGGATGGAAAAATCACCGGAGTCTGCACCGATTTCCCAATAAATCTGTGGTGCGATGTAATCCACCATGCCTTCACGCACCCAGCGGCGACTGTCGGCGTAGCTTTCAAAATAGGATTGATTGCCCAAGGTGTCTGCACCAGTGGGGATCTGCAGGGAAGAGGCCCATATACCGGCAGGAGAAACACCAAATTGCGCTTGGGGTTTGACGGTTTGCACCAGTTTGTGAAGCTGATCGATCAACTGACTGACCATATTGCGGCGAAAGTCGCCGATATTTTTTGCATCGCCTCCATATTGGGCATAGGTTTCTTTGTCGGCAAAACTGCTGCCGGGGTAAAAATAGTCATCCAAATGGATGCCATCCACATCGTAGTTTTCAAGGATTTCCCGGGTAATCTCCAACAGATGCTGCTGCACCTTCGGTTGCCCGGGGTCGAAATACAAGCAACCGTCGCTATGAAAGACCACATAATCTGCTAATTGGTAAGCAGGATGTTCTGCGCACAGCTGTGCAAAAGCCTCGTCACGGGTTTCTGCCGCTGTGCGGGTGATCCGATAGGGATTGAGCCAGGCGTGCAGTTCCAGCCCTTTTGCATGGCATTGTTCAACAAAATAGGCCAGTGGATCAAAGCCGCCGTCAGGCGCTTGACCTTGCTTGCCGGTGAGAACGCTGCTCCAGGGTGTGAGCTCTGAGGCATATAGCGCATCTGCTGCAGGCCGTACCTGCAAGAAAATTGCAGTCATACCCCAATCGGCAGCCTGCTGAATGATGGCATCGGCTTCAGCTTTCAGTTGCGTTTCTGTCAGTCCCTGCCGGGAAGGGTAATCCAAATTATATACCGTACTAACCCAGACACCGCGCATTTCCAGTTCAGCTGCTTTTACGGGAAGTAAAAGAAACAGCAGCAGCAGCGGCAGACACAATAATGTTTTTTTCATAAACGACCTCCATTTTACAGGAAAGGGGAGAGAACCATGGGCCTCCATGATGGGCATCGGCAACGGCTGATCCAGCGCTTTCTGGAAGAAGATCTGGATAACTTTGAACCGCATAATGTGCTGGAATTGTTGTTGTTTTACGCCATTCCACGGAAAGACACCAATGAATTGGCTCATTTGCTCATGGATACCTTTGGCAGTTTGAAGGGTGTGTTTGATGCACCCTATGAAGAACTGGTAAAGGTGAATGGAATTGGACCAAATGCAGCAGCACTGCTGAAATTGGTACCATCGCTGACACGCGCATATTATAGCAGCGATGCACGAAATGTGATACTGGATACATCGGAAAAGTCGGGGGAATACTTCTTACCGTATTATATTGGCCAAACAGAGGAAATTGTTCGGCTGGCCTGTTTGGATGCAGGAGGAAAGGTCATTTCCAATCAGATCCTGCACCGAGGCAGTGTAAATGCCGCTGAGGTCAGTATCCGTAAAATCGTCAATTTTGCACTGCGAAATAATGCCATGGGTGTAATTCTGGCTCATAATCATCCCGGCGGGTTGCCGCTTCCTTCAGCGGAAGATATTGCGACCACCAAAAGCATCCGGGAGGCGCTGGTGCCTATGGGTATTTTATTGATGGACCATATTATCGTAGCCGACCAGGATTTTGTTTCTATGGCACGAAGCGGTATTATCTAATGAAAATCAGAAATGGGCGGCAATTTGCCGCCTGTTTTGCTTGCAACAGAACGCTTGTTCTGTTATAATGATGTAAGGAATGATCGGCAAAGAGGAGGCGTCCCAATGCCAGAATTCAAATTAAAAAGCGACTATCAGCCGGCTGGCGGCCAGCCGGAGGCCATTCGCCAGCTGGTACAGGGCGCTACGCTGGGGATGGAGGAACAGACCATGCTGGGTGTTACCGGTGCGGGTAAAACCTTCGTCATGGCCAACGTGATTCAACAGCTCCAACGCCCCACGCTGATCCTGACCCATAACAAAACGCTGGCAGCACAGCTTTGCTCGGAATTCCGGGAATTTTTCCCCGAAAATGCAGTGGAGTTCTTTGTTTCGTACTATGACTATTATCAGCCGGAGGCATATATTCCTTCCACGGATACCTATATCGAAAAAGATTCCGATGTAAACGCCGAGCTGGATCGGCTGCGTCATAGCGCAACATCCAGTCTCTTTGAGCGGCGGGATGTGATCATCGTGGCTTCGGTGTCCTGCATCTATTCGCTGGGCAACCCCATTGACTATGCAAACATGGTGATCTCTCTACGTACCGGACACATCTGGGATCGGGATGCGTTGTGCCGCCGATTGGTGGAGCTGCAGTATGAGCGCAACGACCTGGCCTTTGAGCGAAATCGCTTCCGTGTCCGGGGCGATACACTGGAGATCCGTCTGGCTTACACCGACGATTACGCCATTCGCGTGGAGTTCTTCGGGGACGAGATCGACCGCATTTCCGAAATCCATCCGGTCACCGGAGCGCCCCTGCGCCTGCTGGATCATGTGGCCATCTATCCTGCCTCTCATTATGTCACACCCAAGGACAAATTGGAAGAGGCACTTCGGGATATTGAGGCCGAAATGGAGGAACGGGTCAAATTTTTTGAAGAAAACGGCAAGCTGATCGAGGCTCAGCGCATTCGTCAGCGCACCGAGTATGATATGGAGATGCTGCGGGAGATCGGCTTCTGCTCGGGCATCGAAAACTATTCACGGGTCATGTCCCGACGGGAACCGGGCTCAGCGCCCTACACGCTGCTGGACTATATGCCCAAGGATTTTCTGCTGTTTATTGACGAAAGCCATGTGATGCTGCCCCAGGTGCGAGCCATGTATCACGGTGACCGGGCACGAAAGGAAATGCTGGTCAATTACGGTTTCCGCCTGCCATCGGCTTTCGATAACCGGCCGCTGACCTTCCCGGAGTTTCAGGAACGCATCCATCAGGTGATTTATGTCAGCGCAACACCTGCCGAATATGAGCGTTCCCGCTCGGGCCAAATCGTAGAACAGATCATTCGTCCCACCGGCCTGCTGGATCCCCAGGTGGAGGTTCGCCCGGTTGAGGGGCAGATCGACGATCTGATTGCTGAGATCAAAGAACGGGAAGCCAAAAACCAGCGGGTACTGGTGACGACCCTTACCAAGCGTATGGCAGAGGATCTCACCGACTACCTTTCCAAGCACGAAATCAAGGTCAAATATATGCACCACGACATCGACACCATCGAGCGTATGACCCTGTTGCGGGATCTGCGTCTGGGTGAGTTTCAGGTGTTGGTGGGTATCAACCTGCTGCGCGAGGGTCTTGACCTGCCGGAAGTTAGTCTGGTCACCATTCTGGATGCCGACAAGGAAGGCTTCCTCCGTTCGGAGACCTCGTTGATTCAGACCATCGGCCGTGCGGCGCGAAATGCAGAGGGTAAGGTCATCATGTATGCCGACAGCATTACCCCCTCCATGCGCTCTGCCATAGAGGAAACCGAACGCCGCCGGGCGGTGCAGGATGCCTTTAACAAGGAGCACGGTATCGTACCCAAAACGGTCTACAAGAGTGTTCGGGAACTGATTGAAATTTCTCATGACACCAGTGCGAAACTTCCCACTGCCAGCCGGAAAAAACTCAGCCTTGCATCCATGGAAGATGAGATCCATCGTCTGGAGCGCCAGATGAAGGAGGCCTCCAAGATGCTGGAGTTCGAATATGCCGCCGTGCTGCGTGATCAGATTCGTGATCTGCGTAAACAGCTGGAAGAACAAAAGACCAAAAAGAAGT
>CAZVRM010000120.1:0-5338 GCA_964629605.1 uncultured Oscillospiraceae bacterium | reverse complement strand
CTGAGCGAAGCGAAGGATCTCCCCAAGAGGGCAGTTTTCTGCCGGACATCGGAGATTCTTCGGCTTACAGCCTCAGAATGACAAGGATGTGCATTTTGTAACGCGCCCTTATATCTTTTTGACATAAAAAGGAAACTTATTGACAAATAACAGATAAAAAAGTATACTTAACCTTGCAAAAAGGGAGTAGTTGACACGCATTTTGCGTGCACCCAGTTCGTCAAAACGCGCGAAAGCGCCGGACTGTGTTTGAACAACAAGACTTTTGCCGTCAACGTGCGGTGAAAGTCTTTTTTTTACAAGCGAAAGGAGACATTACCATGCAAACCATCGCGTTGATCCTCTTCATCATCATCTATGTGCTGATGATCGCCCTGCCCGAAAAGCGTCCCTATGTGGCGCTGATCTCCGCCATCCTGTACGTGGCGCTGGGCATCATGCCTGTGGGTCAGATCTTCACCGAGATCGACTGGAACGTGCTGATGATGCTGGCCGGTACCATGGGCACCGTATTCCTGTTCATCGAATCCAAGATGCCCAACCGTCTGGCCGACCTGATCTTGAAAAAGACCCCCAACGCCATGTGGGTGGCCGTTGCCATGTCGCTGTTTGCCGGCATCATTTCTGCCTTTGTGGACAATGTTGCCACCGTTTTGATGGTAGCTCCTGTGGGTCTGGCCATCTGCAAGAAGCTGAATATCTCTCCCGTGGCCATGCTGATCTGTATCTCGGTGTCCTCCAACCTGCAGGGCGCCGCTACTCTGGTGGGTGACACCACCTCCATCATGCTGGGCGGTTACGCCGACATGAACTTTTTGGAGTTCATCTGGATGGACGGCCGTCCCGGTATCTTCTGGGCAGTGGAGCTGGGCGCCATTTTCACCATCCCCGTTATTATGATGATCTTCCGCAAGAACCGCCACCCCGTCAGCGTCAAGGAGCTGACCCCCGTGGAGGACTATTTCCCCAGCGTCCTGCTGGTGGGTACCGTGGTACTGCTGATCGTCGCGTCCTTCCTGCCCAATATGCCTGCCATGATCAACGGCATCATCTGCATGACCCTGTGCATCATCGGTCTGATCCGTGCTTCTGTGAAATATAAGGGTCAAGGCATGGTGAAGGCCACCCTCAAGGAGATCGACTACAAGACCCTGCTGCTGCTGGGCTCTCTGTTTGTGGTCATCGGTTCTCTGGAGGCCGCAGGCGTCATCGACCAGATCGCCCAGCTGTTCGTCAAGATCGGCGGCGACAACCTGTTCCTCATGTACTCCCTCATCGTCTGGGGCTCGGTGGTCATGAGCGCCTTTATCGACAACATTCCCTATGTTGCCACCATGCTGCCCGTCGTCACCGGCATCGCCGCCATGATGGGCTGCAATCCCACCGTCCTGTACTTCGGCCTGTTGTCGGGCGCTACCCTGGGCGGCAACCTGACCCCCATCGGCGCTTCTGCCAACATTGCCACCATCGGCATCCTGCAGAAGGAGGGCTATAAGGTCAAGACCTCCGACTTTTTGAAGATCGGCGTGCCCTTTACGCTGACTGCCGTCATCGTGGGCTACATCTTCATCTGGCTGGTGTGGGCTGCCGCATAAAGAATTTAAATACGACGCGCGTTGAAAAATGCATTCCTGTCATTGCGAACCGTTCCGCAGAACGGTGTGGCAATCCGCTTTCCTTTGGAGGAGATTACGGATTCCCACGCCGGTGTGTTCACCGGCTCGGAATGACGGGGGATATGTGCATTTTGCAGTACGCTGTTTCTGGCCCTGTTCTGTACCGGCTTTGCCTTTGTGGTGCAGACGGTGCAGCAGCAGTACACCACCGCCAGCCATGTGGGGCTGATCTTTACGCTGGAGCCGCTGTTTTCGGCGGTGGTGGCCTATTTTCTGGCCGATGAGGGCTGACCGCAAGGGGCTATGTGGGTGCGGCGCTGATGATGTCCAGTTTGGTATTGATGGAGCTGCTGCCTTCCAAAAAAAGAAAAGGAAACAGAACTGACCTATCAATTTTGTGAAAAATAACAGACGCTTTCGGTTGTATCCGGGGCGTCTGTTTTGCTATAATAAAGGAAGAAAAGGACTGTACTTTCTGAAAATGTGGTCAAAACAGCGATTTTACCAAAAATCGGCTATTCTTTTTGTGCAAAAAGAGAGGAGCGGATGCCATGCAGGGTGTCTATGAGAATTTTACTACCATGATCGACCGGGCGGCGGCCATTCTGGGGCTGGAACGCACCCAGTACGAGTTTGCCAAGTTCCCCGAGCGGGAAATGATCGTGTCGGTGCCGGTGGAAATGGACGACGGCACGGTGACCGTGTTTCAGGGCTACCGGGTGCAGCATTCCAGCCTGCTGGGGCCTTATAAGGGCGGCGTGCGCTTCCACCCCACGGTGGATCACAACTCCATGCGGGGTCTTGCCGGACAGATGACCCTGAAATGCACGCTGGCAGGCCTGCCCTTCGGCGGCGCAAAGGGCGGCGTCACGGTGGATCCCACCCAGCTGAGCCGGGGCGAGCTGGTGCGCCTTACCCGGCGCTATACCGCCATGATCCTGCCGGTGATCGGCCCCGACGTGGACATTCCCGCCCCCGACGTGGGCACCAACGATGCCATCATGGGCTGGATCATGGATACCTACAGCATGATGGCAGGCTCTGCCATCCCCGGCATCGTCACCGGAAAGCCGGTGGAGCTGGGCGGCAGCCGGGGACGCACCGAGGCCACCGGAAAGGGGGCGGTCTATGTGCTCCGGGAGGCCATCAAGCGCCTGCGGATCCGGCAGGAGCAGTGTACCGCCGCCATCGCCGGTCTGGGCAACGTGGGTCGGTCGGCGGCACAGGGAATGTATGAGCAGGGCATCCGGGTGGTGGCCCTCAGCGATTCCTCCGGCGGCATCTTCCGGGAGGATGGTCTGGACGTGCCGCAGATCCTGCGCTTCAAGGAGCAGGGAGGACGGCTGGCCGACCTGAATGCTCCCGGCGTGCAGCACATTTCCTGCCAGCAGGTGCTGGAGACCCCCTGCACCGTACTGGCGCTGTGCGCCGTCAACGCCATCGTCACCGAGGAAAATGCCGAAAAGCTGCAGCCCACCATTCTGCTGGAGTGCGGCAATGCCCAGATCACCGCCGGGGCGGGCGATCTGCTGGAGAGCCGGGAGGTCACCATCATCCCCGATCTGGTCGCCACCGCCGGCGGCGTCATCGTGGATTATTTCGAGCGGGTGCAAAACGTGCAGTCGCTGATCTGGGAGCAGTTTGAAGTGGACCGCATGATGAAGAGCATCCTGCTGAAAACCTTTGACAAGGTGTGGGAGGCCGCCGTGGATCACGGGGTGTCCCTGCGGATGGCCGCCTACGTCATCGCACTGGAAAAGGTCTGCGAAGCCAAGCGCATCCGGGGCATTTTCCCCTAATGCAGAAAGTGTGAACCTATGAGTATTGGTCTTTTTGATATTCTGGGCCCCATCACCATCGGCCCATCCTCCTCCCACACCGCAGGTGCGGTGCGTATCGGTCTGGTTTGCCGGATGCTGCTGGAGGAGGAAGTTCGTCACGCAAAGGTGACCTTTTACGGCTCCTTTGCCGATACCTATCACGGTCACGGCACCGACAAGGCGGTGATCGGCGGCCTTTTGGGCTTCCATACCGACAACGAAAAGATCCGGGAGAGCCTGCGGCTGGCGGAATTCCGCGGTCTGAGCTATGAATTCCACACGGCAGAAGACCCCAAGCTCCACCCCAACACGGTGGTCATCGAGGCGCGCACCAAGGAGAAGGCCGTCCGCATCCAGGGCGCTTCGGTGGGCGGCGGCGCCATCCGTATCACCGAGATCAACGGCATGACGGTGCATATCACCTTTGTGGAGGACACGCTGATCCTGTTCCACCGGGATTCCCCCGGCGTGCTGGCATCCATCGCCCACATTTTGTCCTCCAACGGCTACAACATCGGCAATCTGCGGCTGTCCCGCACCCGGCGCGAGGGCGACGTGATCACCGTGGTGGAGACCGACGTGCCGGTGGATGACACCACTGTGGGTCAGCTGCGCTCGGTGGAGAGCGTCAGCGAGGCCGTGGTCATCCCGCATTTCTGACAGGAGGCTTTTTATGGATATTCCCAGTATTGATTATTTGCTGGACGAAAGCGCCAAAAACGGCCAGCCCATCTGGCAGGTGGTGCTGCGGGAAGAGCAGAGTGACTCGGGCGACAGTCAGGAGGCCATTTTGGAGCGGGCCATGCACACCTATGAGGTGATGAAAAACGCCGCCATGTCGGGTATCGCCACCGGCATGAAGTCGGTTTCCGGCCTGACCGGCGGTGACGCCGCCTGCTATTACAATTATCTCCGCAATCACAAGAGCCTGCTGGGCTCTTTGGAATCCAAAGCGGTGGCCTATGCCCTGGGCACCAGCGGCTACAACGCCGCCATGGGCGTGGTGGTGGCCTGTCCCACGGCAGGCGCGGCGGGCATCGTCCCCGGCGTGCTCATCGCCGCACAGGAGGAGTACGGCTTTTCCGACAGGGAGGCAGTCTACGGCTTGCTGACCGCCTCCGGCATCGGCGGTGTGGTAGCCACCCGCGCCACCATTTCGGGTGCTGCCGGAGGCTGTCAGGCCGAGTGCGGCACGGCGGCTGCCATGGCTGCGGCGGCGCTGGTGGAGGTCATGGGCGGCTCGGCGCGGCAGTGCGTGGATGCGGCGGCACTGGCGCTGAAAAACTGTCTGGGTCTGGCCTGTGACCCGGTGGCAGGACTGGTGGAGGTGCCTTGCGTCAAGCGCAACGGCGTGTACGCCGTCATGGCCATTTCGGCAGCCGATATGGCGCTGGCGGGCATCCGCAGCTTCATCCCGCTGGACGAGATCATCGACGCCATGTACCAGATCGGCTGCAGTATGCCCTCCTGCATCCGGGAGACGGCGGAGGGCGGCCTTGCTGCCACGCCCACCGGCCTTGCTGCCCGAAGGAGGTTGTTCTGATGCCTGCACAGGACTTGCTTGTAAAGCTGTGGAACTTGCCATCCAAAGAGCCGGCTTTGCAGCGGCTTTCGGCGCAAAATGTCACCATCAAACGGGTGATCGCCCCCGATCGTGCCCGGGTTTTGCAGTTCGTGGAGAAGCAGTTCGGCGCAGGCTGGATGCACGAATGTGAGGCGGCGCTGTCCACCGTGCCCTCCACCTGCTACGTGGCGGTGAAGGATAGGGAGGTCATCGGTTTTGCCTGCTTCGAGGCCACCTGCAAGAATTACTTCGGCCCCATCGGCGTCTCGCCCGACTGCAGGGAAGGGGGCGTGGGCACCGGACTGTTGCTGTCCTGCCTGCACTCCATGTGGGAGATG
>CAZVRM010000119.1:0-5358 GCA_964629605.1 uncultured Oscillospiraceae bacterium | reverse complement strand
CGCCTTGCCGAACACCACCGGCAGAACGTGCTTGGACAGGGTGACGTCCCCCATTTTATCGGGCAGCAGAGCCAGTGCCTCCATGGTGGCGTTGATGGTCTCCTGCTGAAAGGGCTCAAAGGCTGTGATGAGAATGGTCATAGGGAGGTCTCCTTTTCTTAGGAGGACTACCCCTCCGCTTCACTTCGTTCAGCACCTCCCCTGACAAGGGGAGGCTCGGTCGGCTCCCCTTGTCAGGGGAGCTGTCACTGAAGGTGACTGAGGGGGAGTTCCTTTCAGCTTAAAAGTATTTAAGAATACGGTTGCCGCAGGGGCAAGTAATGCTCATCCCTGTATCCATTGTTCTAAAATCGTTTCCTTAAAATCAGAAGACAAAAAGGGGAGTATTGCGGATAGTTCGCAGCTATCAAACTGTGCCCCCTCTTTCAGTAGACGCTGTACCAGAGTGCCAAGGATGTCCTCGTCCACAAAAGACGCGATGGAAGAAAGCTCGGACAGGCCGTATCCCTCGGTGCGAGCGTTCAACAGTAATTCGCCCAATACAGTTTCATCCAGAAAGGGGGCCAGAGCACCCAGTTCCCACAGGGTACAGCCGCTTTCCAAATGTTTACGAGCCTGCCGGGTGAGAAATTCCTCACTGGCAAAGGGCGCTAAGGTCATCAGATCGGTCATTCTGATTTTCTTTCCCGCCGCCTTGTCGGCCTGCTCCTCGGTGAGCAGGGGTGCTACCTGCGCCAGCTCCTCGGGCTCCAGCTCAGGGGTCTTGTCCTCTGCGATGTCCTTTGTGATCTGGGCGGCGCGGCGGTTGCCCAGCAGCTCGTCGATGGAAATGTCCAGCACCCGGGAAAGCTCGCTGAGATTGGCAATATCCGGGCAGGTCTGTCCCCGCTCCCAGTTGCTCACCGCCTGAAAGCTGACTCCAAGCTCGTCGGCCAGCGACATCTGGGTGTAGCCTTTCGCCTTGCGCGCCTTCATAATGTTTGCACCGATGCGCTGCTGATCGAACATAGGGCTTTGCGCCTCCTGATAGGGTTTGTTGTTGAAAAACATTCGTGCTTGCTCCTTTCGGTTTGGTTTGACACCATTGTGCGTGCCTTTTTGCCGAAAAAACAGCAAGCGCTGGTTGAAAAAACAAAATTCAAGTGCTGCTTGAATCCTAACACACTTTTTCTTCCCCTGCAACGGAAAATCTGATATGATGAAGAAAACCAGTGTCATTCTGAGGCCATAGGCCGAAGAATCTCCTGCTTCAAGGGGAGATCCTTCGCTTCGCTCAGGATGACAAGATGGAGGAATGTCCCATGAAAAAAGAAGTGCTTACCTATACCTTTGACGGCATCGACAAGCTGAACTGCCAGGTCTGGCTGCCCGAAAATATGAAGGGCGACCTGCCTGCCATCCTGTTCCTCCACGGCTCGGGCGAGCGGGGCGAGGACGAGAGCATTCTGGCCTTCCAGGCGCTGCCCAAGTATCTTTCCGCCGGACGGGAGATCCCTGCCGTGGTGATCTGCCCTCAGTGTCCCGAGGACACCAACTGGAAGGGTGTTCTGCCCCAGTTGGGTTATATTTTAGAGGATGTGTTGAAAAATTATCCCATCGACCGGGCGAAGGTAGCCCTCACCGGCATTTCCATGGGCGGTTTCGGCACATGGTACGCCGCCTGCACCTGGCCGGACAAGTTCTGCCGTGCCGCCCCCATCTGCGGCGCAGGAGATCCGGTGCTGGCACCCATGGTCAAGCACCTGCCCTGGCGTATTTTTCACGGTGATGCCGATCCGGCGGTGGAGCCGGAATACTCCCAAAAGGCCTTTGCCGCCCTGCAGGCCACCGGTGCACAGGCAGAACTGACCATTTTCCCCGGTGTGAGCCACAACTGTTGGGATAAGTCTTATCTGGAAACCGATCTGATCGATTGGCTGATCACCGGTAAATAAAGGGAAAAGCGTTGCAATTTGTTGAGATTCTGCTATAATAAGCCGGAAATCGCGTAAATCAAGGAGGCAAATCCTATGGATAAATCCCTCAGACATCAGATCGGACAGATGATCATCGCCGGCTTCCCCTCTCTGGAGGTGGACGACCAGGTGCGCCGTCTGGTGGAAGAGCATCAAGTGGGCAACTTTATTCTGTTTGCCCGCAATATGAAGACCGCACGGCAGACCGCCGCTATGTGCGAAGGCCTGTCCCAAACGGCTTTTGACAAGCTGGGTGTGGCACCCTTTATCGCCGCCGATCAGGAGGGCGGTCTGGTGTCCCGTATCGCCGAGGGCGCAGCCCTCTTTCCCGGCGCCATGGCCATGGCCGCCGGTGCATCGTTGGAACAGGCGCATCAGGTGGGCAAAAATTGCGGTGAGATCCTGCGCGCCATGGGCGTGAATGTGAACTTCGCCCCCGTGCTGGATGTGAACATCGAGCCGCTGAACCCGGTCATCGGCATCCGTTCCTTTGGCGACGATCCTCAAAAAGTGGCCGATCTGGGCTGTGCCATGGCCTGCGGCATGGTGGAGGGCGGCGTCATCGCCACCGTCAAGCACTATCCCGGTCACGGCAACGTAAAAACCGACTCTCATCTGGATCTGCCGGTGAATGACACCGATCCTGCACTGCTGGAGGACACCGAGTTCCTGCCCTTCAAGCAGGCCTTCCGGCAGGGGGTTCCTGCGCTGATGAGCTGCCATATCCGCTTCCCCAAGATCGATCCTGACCTGCCCGCCACCCTGTCTCCCACCATCATCACCGGTATGCTGCGGGGTAAGCAGGGCTTTGACGGTCTGGTGTTCACCGACTGCATGGAGATGGATGCCATTCAGAAGGGCTGGGGCACTGCCGAGGGCGCTGTGCTGGCTGTGCTGGCAGGCTGCGACGTGCTGTGCATCTCCCACCATCTGGAGGCCGTCCGGGAGGCGACCGAGGCCATTTATCAGGCCGTTCAGTCTGGTCGCATCCCCCGTGAGCGTATCCAGCAGTCCTATGACCGCATTATGACGGCCAAGAAAAAGATGGGTCTGCTGGAAGCACAGCAGATCTCTGCCGAGGCCGCCCATGCTGTGGTCATGGAGGAAGAGAAGCTGGCGCTGCACAAGCTGGTGTCCCGCAACAGTGTGACCCTGGTGCGCGGTTCTGTGGAGGTGCTGAAAACCGCCAAGGCACCTCTTTTCCTTGCACCCGTCACCAAGGCTGCCACCGGCGTGGAAGATCAGGAGCGCGATGGCCTGTCCTTTGCCTATCTGGCCGCCAAAAAGCTGGGCGGCAGTGCTCTGGAGATCCCTCGTGATCCCAACGAAGAGGAGCGCACCGCCATTCTGAAGGCCGCCGAAAGCGCCGATGCCATCGTGCTGGGCGTGCAGAACGCCCGGTTCCGTCCCGGTCTGGTAGAGCTGCTGCGTGCCTTTGAGGCACAGGAGCGTCCGCTGATCGTGGTCATGCTGGCAGGCCCTTGTGATGCAAGCTATGTCAACCGTGCCGACGGCGTGGTTGCCGCCTATGAATACACCACCCTGTCGGTGGCTTCCGCCATCGAGGCCATGGAAAGCGGCGAATTCTACGGAAAGCTGCCTTTGCGCCTGTAAAAACACCAAAGGGCGCGTTGCAAAATGCCACACACCCTGTCATTCCGCGCAAAAATGCCGCCATTTGGCGGTATTTTGCGTGGGAATCCGTATCTTCTGCGTGAAAAAACGGATTGCCACGGCCTGCTTCACAGGCCTCGCAATGACAGAATTGCATTTTGCAACGCGCCCTTTTTTCTTGCTATCGTTCAAAAAATGCAGTATACTGACCCAAAAAGGAGGCGGTTTTTTTATGATACAAAAGCAGCTCGACAGCCTGTTTTCTTTGTGGCAGGAGGGCGTTTGCCCCGGCGGCCAGATTTTGGTGCGTCACAAGGGACAGCTGATCTATGACCGCACATTTGGTTATGCCGACGTGGAAAAACAGATCCCCATGACCCATGACCACGTTTTTCATGTGGCCTCCATCTCCAAACAGTTTACCGCCATGGCGATTTTGCTGCTGTGGGAGGAGGGCAAACTGTCGCTGGAGGCCGACATTCGGGAATACATCCCCGATCTGGTGGCCTTTGCGGAGCCCATGCCCCTGTGGACGCTGATCCACCAGGTCAGCGGCCTGCGGGATATGCTGGAGCTGATGGATGACAGCGGCGTGCGCAATGTGGATACCATCACCCAGGAGGACATCCGTACCATTCTGGCGCACCAGAAGGGACTCAACTTCCCGCCCAAGAGCCGTCACGCTTACTGCAACTCCAACTATATGCTGTTGGCAGAGATCGTGGAGCGGGTGTCGGGCAAGGGCTTCAACGCCTTCCTCAAGGAGCGTATTTTTGAGCCCTTGGGCATGGAATCCACCGTGGTGCGGGAAAATTACTGGCAGTTCATCCCCATGCGTGGCGTGTCCTATTGGGACAACGGCACCGAATATTTCCACTGCGTGCTCAATTACGGCAATTACGGCACCACATCCCTGCACACCACCGCCCGGGATCTGATGAAATGGATGGAAAACTACCGCCATCCCACCATCTGCAAGCCCGAAACGCTGGAGCGGATGCTGTGGGTACCCACACTGGAAAGCGGACAGCCCACCAACTATGCCTGCGGTCTGCGGGTAGATACATGGGAGGGTCACCGCTATCTGAAGCACGCCGGTGAGGATGCCGGATTCCGTGCCTATGTACTGCGGCTGCTGGATGAGGATGTGGACATCGTTATCGTGGGCAACACCGCCAACATCTACGACGAGGCCACCGCCTTCAACATCGCCCGCATCGTGCTGGGGATGCCGGTGGACATCAAGCCTGCACCTGCCGCATCTGTGGCAGAATTCCACGAGAGCGAAGCCCCGGGCTTCTATTATTCCAGACTGCCCGACGGATACAACACCCTTGTCACCCAAAAGGACGGCGTTTTGTACGCCACCGAGGAAGGCTTGCAAGCGCCGCTGACCCGGCTGGAGGGCGATCTGTACCGGCAGGGACACCTGCGCCAGTGGTATCGACTGGGGGAAAATGCCCCCTTGTTCTCCAACGACGAGATGGAACTCAAACTGGAAAAGGCCTATGAGGGTCCGCTGACGGCAGAACAGCTTGCCGGAAAAGTCGGCCGCTACGAAAGCCGGGAGGTGGACACCGCCTATGAGGTGCGGCAGAAGGATGACCGCCTGTGGCTGTGGCATTTCCGCCGGGGGCTCAAGCCCCTGTATCCGGTGGAGGGTGATCTGTTCGTCACCACCTATTCCCGCACCTGCTTCGTGCGGTTTGTGCGGAATGAGCAGGGCGAAGTCACCGGCCTGACCCTTTCTGGCAACCGGGTGCAGGAGCTGCCCTTCAAAAAAGTGTAA
>CAZVRM010000118.1:0-5371 GCA_964629605.1 uncultured Oscillospiraceae bacterium | reverse complement strand
TTCCAGAATACCGGGAATGGTACGGAACTGGCGGCGGACTTCCTCGATCATCTTCTGAGCAGCGCGGGAAACGGACTCAGTGGTCAGAGCGCAGAACAGGAAGACCAGCATAGCGCCGATGAAGATACCGGCGACAACCTTGGAATCCAGCAGGTTGATGGTGCCCAGATCGATGGCCTGAGCGTAGCTGTTGAACAGAGCCAGAGCGGTCAGAGCGGCAGAGCCGATGGAGAAGCCCTTGCCGATAGCAGCGGTGGTGTTGCCAACAGCGTCCAGGCTGTCGGTGATCTCGCGGATGGAGTGGGGCATACCGGACATTTCGGCAATACCACCGGCGTTGTCGGCCACGGGGCCGTAAGCGTCAACGGAGATGGTGATACCGACGGTGGCCAGCATACCAACAGCAGCCAGAGCCACACCGTACAGACCGGCCAGAATGGAGCTCAGAACCACGGCGGCAACGATCAGCAGGATGGGGAATGCGGTGGACTTCAGACCGACGGAGAAGCCGGACAGAATGGTGGTGGCAGCACCGGTCTCGGACTGCTCGGCGATGTACTTGACGGACTTGTAAGCATCAGAGGTATAGACCTCGGTGATGAAGCCGATGGCAACACCGGAAATGATACCGGAAGCGATGGCAGCGAACAGCTTCATGCCGCCGTCAACGCCCATGCACAGGACGAAGGAAACGATCAGCAGGATGGCAGAAGCCAGATAAGTACCGATGTTCAGGATCTTGTGGGGATCGCCGTTCTTGACGGACTTGACCACCACAACACCGATGATGGAGGCGATAATACCAACGGCAACCAGCATAAAGGTCAGGTTGATGTACTGGCTGTTGCCGCCGGCCAGCAGCAGAGCGGACAGCACAGCACCAACATAGGACTCGAACAGGTCAGCACCCATACCGGCAACGTCACCCACGTTGTCACCAACATTGTCACCGATAACGGCGGGATTGCGGGGGTCATCCTCGGGGATGCCGGCCTCGACCTTACCCACCAGGTCGGCACCAACGTCAGCAGCCTTGGTGTAGATACCGCCGCCAACACGGGCAAACAGGGCGATGGAAGAAGCACCCAGAGAGAAACCGGTCAGGATGTCGTTGTTGCCGTCGAAGATCAGGTACAGCACGGCCAGACCCAGAGCACCCAGGCCGACCACGCACAGACCCAGAACGGCGCCGCCGGAGAAGGCGACGTTCAGAGCGGCAGACATACCGTCCTTGGCCTTCTGAGCGGTGCGGACGTTAGCCTTGGTAGCGCTCATCATACCGCTGTAACCGGCCAGAACGGAGAACAGGGCGCCGATCAGGAAGCAGACGGCGGTCTCCCAACCCAGGATGATAAACAGGATGACGAACATAATGGCGGCGAAGATGGCCATCACGATATACTGACGCTTCAGATAGGCCATAGCGCCTTCGTGAATAAAGCCGGCGATCTCGCGCATACGGGCATCTTCCACTTTGATAGCAGCGTTTTTGCGGTACAGGCCGAAAGCCATCAGCAGGCTGACGACCGCCGCAGCGATTACCAGATAAGTGTTCATGTGGTTTTTACTCCCTTTCTCTTTTCGATTTGGGCAAAATCATGAAATTGTTTCGTATTTTTTAGGCAACTTGCCCTTTTGTAATAGTAATATTGTAAATCGAAATCGGAAAAAATCAATCCATAAATTGCAACTTCATGAAAGTAGCACAAAACGGATTTGGTTTAGTTGGTTAAATTGTCGAATAAAACAATAAGAAAACCCACAAGCTGCGTACACCTGTCGGAAATTCGCGAAAAACCGAGAAAAGTCCCGATATGTTTCTTTAGACTTCTATTTCCAAGAAACATATAATAAATGGCGGGAAATAAATCAAATCGCTGCATGGAGTGAGGCAAAATGGACAATCAGCATTTGCTCAGAAATTTGCCAAAGGTGGACGAGATGCTGCGGCAGCCTGCCGTAGCGGCGCTGGAGCTGCCCCAGAGCGTGGTGACCGATCTGGTGCGGGAGCATATCGACGGCCTGCGCCGCCGGGTACTGGCGCATGATTTGCAGGCACTGCCCGCCATGGAACAGCTGTGCGAGGACATCTGCCGGGCGGCAAAGGCGGCGGCCAAGCTCTCCCTGCGTCCGGTGATCAACGCCACCGGCATCACCCTGCACACCAATCTGGGTCGGGCCTGTCTGTCGGAAAAGGCCGTACAAGCCGCCGCCGCCGCTGCCCGCCGATACTCCACGCTGGAATATGATGTGGAAAGCGGCCAGCGGGGCTCCCGTTACAGCCATGTGGAAAGGCTGCTGTGCAGGATCACCGGCGCAGAGGCCGCCATGGTGGTCAACAACAATGCCGCCGCCGTGCTGCTGATCCTCAGCGCATTGGGCAAAGGGGGCGAGGTCATCACCTCCCGGGGCGAACTGGTGGAGATCGGCGGCTCCTTCCGCATCCCCGAGATCATGGAGCAGTGCGGCTGCGCGCTGCGGGAGGTGGGCGCCACCAACAAGACCCACCTGCGGGATTACCGGCAGGCCATTGGAGAAAGCACCCGGGCGCTGCTCAAGGTGCACACCTCCAATTACCGCATCCTGGGCTTTACCGAAAGCGTTTCGCTGCAGGAACTGGTGGCACTGGGACAGGAGACCGGCCTGCCGGTCATTGAGGATCTGGGCTCGGGCTGTTTTTTTGATCTGGAAAGGCTGGGCATCCACCACGAGCCTACCGTTATGAACAGCGTCAAGGCCGGGGTGGACATCATCAGCTTTTCGGGGGACAAGCTTCTGGGCGGCCCTCAGGCGGGTATCATTCTATGCAAGGAAACATGGAGCAGGAGGCTGAAGAGCCACCCCCTCGCCCGAGCCATGCGTGTGGACAAAATGACGCTGGCAGCCCTGGAGGCCACCCTGGACGCCTATCTGGATCCCGAAAAAGCCCAGCAGGAGATCCCCACCCTCCGGATGCTGGCGGCAGACCCCGCTCTGCTCAAGCTGCGGGCAGAGCATCTTTCTGAAAAACTCACCGCACTGGGCGTGACCTGTCAGGTGATCCCCGAACAGGATCAGGTGGGCGGCGGAAGCGTTCCCACCCAGCTGCTGCCTACCTGGGCGGTGGCGGTAACGCCCCAAAATGTGACGGTGGACGGGCTGGAGGAGCGGCTGCGAAAGCACAGCCACATCCCCATCATCGGCCGCATTGTCAAGGATCGGTATCTGCTGGATACCCGCACTCTGTGGGAAGAGGATTTTGACTACATTGCCCGGGCAGTAAAGGAGGCCGACCAGTGAAGCACGTCATCATCGGCACGGCCGGACACGTAGACCACGGCAAGACCCTTTTGGTGAAGGCGCTGACCGGCATCGACACCGACCGTCTGCAGGAGGAAAAGAAGCGGGGCATCACCATTGATCTGGGCTTTGCCCATCTGGACTGGGAGGACGGCACCCGGGCGGGCATCGTGGATGTGCCCGGACATGAGAAATTCATCAAAAATATGCTGGCCGGTGCCGGAGGCATCGACCTTGCCATGCTGGTGGTGGCGGCCGATGAGGGCTTTATGCCCCAAACGGTGGAGCATCTGAACATCTTGTCCCTGCTGGGCATCCGGGAGGGTCTGGTGGTCATCACCAAGACCGATTTGGTGGACGCCGAGTGGCTGGAAATGATCCGGGAGGATGTGAAGGAGCGGGTCAAAGGCAATTTTTTGGAAAACAAGCCCATTCTGGGCGTTTCGGCCTACACCGGCGAGGGCATCGCCCAGCTGCGGGAGCATTTGCGGCAGCTGGTGCACAAAACCGGGGAAAAGAGCCTGCGGATTCCCTTCCGTCTGCCGGTGGATCGGGTGTTTTCGGTGGAGGGCTTTGGCACGGTGGTCACCGGCACCCTCATCGAGGGCTGCATGACCGAGGATGAGACCGCCCAGCTGGTGCCATCCGGCCTGACCGCCAAGATCCGCAACCTGCAGGTGCACGGCAGGGACGTCACCACCGCCTACGCCGGACAGCGGGTGGCGGTCAATCTGGCCGGTCTGAAAAAATCTCACATCCGGCGGGGGGATGCGGTGACGAAACCCGGCTCTGTTCACCCGGCGCGGATGCTGGACGTGCGGCTGCAGAACCTCAAGGGCTCTCAGCGGGTGATCCTCCACAATTCTCAGGTGCATTTTTACCACGGCTCCAGCGTGCTGCTGGCAAAGGTGGTGCTGCTGGATAGGGACAAGCTGGAGCCGGGGGACAGCTGCTACGCCCAGCTGCGGTTCAGCGAGCCCATTGCCGCCAAAACCGGTGACCGGTTCGTTGTCCGGTTTTATTCCCCGCTGGAGACCATCGGCGGCGGCGTGGTGCTGGAGGACAATCCTTTCCGGCACAAGCAGGGCGACAAGGCCGTGCTGGCTGCGCTGAAAATCAAAGAAAGCGGCTCGGGCGACCAAAAGGTGGTGCAGGCGGTGGAGGAAGAGGGCATCGCCCTGCCCGACGGCAAAAAACTGGCCGCCCGTCTGGCTATGGAGGAAGGGGAGCTGCAGCAGGTGCTGGAGCATCTGCTGTCCCGGGGACGGCTGCTGGAAATCCTGCCCGGTCGGTATCTGGCAGATTCCGTGCTGGACAAGCAGTGGGACAGCTGCAGGCATCTGCTGGCGGAATATCACAGCAAATATCCTCTGCATTTTGGGATGCGCCTTGCCGAGCTGCGGCAGAAGCTGTTCACCAAGGCCGAACTGTCGGTTGCCGACGGCATTCTGCACAGGCTGCAGCAGGAGGGCAAGGTCAAACGGGTGGCCGACCGGTATGCCCTGCAGGCCTTTGAGGTGAAGTTCACCAAGCGGCAGAACGCCCTCAAGGAGCAGCTGCTGAAACTCTATGGGGATGCCGGACTGGAAGCGCCCGCCGTGGACGAGCTTTGGCCGCTGTTTTCGCCAAAGGAAAAGGACGAGTGCAGGCAGGTGCTGGAAAGCCTTGTGACCGGCGGTCAGCTGGTGATGCTGTCGCCCCAGATCGTGGTGCATCAAAGGGTATATGCCGCGCTGCTGGACAAGCTGCGGCACTGGTTTGCCGGTCATGAGACCCTCACGCTGGCAGAATACCGGGACGAACTGAAGACCTCCCGCAAATATGCCCTGGCGGCGCTGGAATATTTTGACCGCAATCACATCACCAAAAAAGACGGGGATTTCCGCAGGCCGGGGGCAGAATTTTCAACAAAATAGGGTTCGCGGTGCAGCGGAAAACCCTGCGGCAGAAGGTCATTTTTTCACATTTTTGTGGAAAACTATGTTCGCTTTTGCTGTATATGGGAGCAGATGGGTGCTGGTGTGCCCCCCGGTCTTCAAAATCGGTGAGGGTGGTGAAGAGCTGCCTGGGTGGGTTCGATTCCCACATGTTC
>CAZVRM010000117.1:0-5385 GCA_964629605.1 uncultured Oscillospiraceae bacterium | reverse complement strand
CAACAAAACTGCCGTTCTCGCTTCCTGAGAACAGCAGTTCTTTGACAGTCTGAAAAACGGCGGAGCAAATGCTCCGCCGTTTCGTTCCGGTACATTATTGAATTTTGTAGGACAGAACCATCAGGCTTTCGGAAAAATGCACGTTTTCCACCGGCACCTGGGGCATATCCAGATGCAGGTCGATGGATGTGAAGTTCCAAATGCCCTTGATCCCCGCGCTCACCAAACGCTGCGCCGCTGCCCGGGCATGAATCTTGGGCAGTGTCAGGATGGCAATTTCGGGCTTCACTTCCTCCATCACCCGATCCAGCTCACGGCAGGAATATATCGGCACGCCCGCGATCTCCGTCCCGATCAGCAGAGGGTTGGAGTCAAAGGCGGCCACCAGCCGCACGCCGTATTTGGTGAAGTTGAAGTTGGTCATCAGCGCTTTGCCCAGGTTGCCTGCGCCCATAATAATGGCAGTGCGTTCCCGGTCGATGCCCATAATTCCAGCGATGGCGGCACGCAACTCCGCTACGTTATATCCGTAACCCTGCTGCCCAAACCCGCCGAAACAGTTGAAATCCTGGCGCACCTGCGAAGCGGTCAGTCCCATACGTTCAGCCAATGTACCGGAAGAGATCCTGGTGATCCCTGCATCCTGCAGGTCACACAGATGCCGGAAGTACCGGGGCATCCGATGGATCACCGCAGAAGAGATCTTCTTATCCATGGGTCGTCCTCCTTGGGGAAAATGGTCTTGCTGATCATCTCTATTGTAAAACTCTTTTTTCAAAAAAGCAAGTATCCTTTGTGAAAAACCATTGGAATATTGACAAAAACTTAAAAAAGCCTTGGACTTTTGCCGCAAATCACCGACAACCGGGAAAATCACGCTTTGCAGCTCTTCCGCGAGTTATACAGCTTGTTATCCACAATTTCCACAGAGTTTTCCACAGCAGCAAGCGTGCTATGTCTTGATTTCCCGGTGTTTTCCACACAATTCGCCCTCCGGAAAGAGCTTCCGGAGGGCGAGTTTTACACAGGAATATTTGTTCTGTTTACAGATTGTTTTCAAAGCGGCAGACCTGCTGCGACGCCGGCATGGTGGCGTAGCAATTCTGGGCGGCATCGCCGATATTGCCCGCCATGTACTCAAAATAGGCCTGACAGGCGATCATGGCGCCGTTGTCGCCGCACAGCTTGAGCGGTGGCAGATAGAGCTCCAGACCTGCCTTTTTGCATTCGGATTCCAACAGACCGCGCAGGGTGGAGTTTGCCGCCACACCGCCTGCGGCGCAGATGCGCTTGCGGCCTCTGTCCTTTGCCGCCGCAATGACCCGGGGCACCACCGAATGTGCCACCGTCTGGGACACGGCCGCCGCCAGATCCTCGGCGCGAACCTCCTGCCCCTTTTGCTGAGCATTGTGGATCAGATTAACGGCGGCGGTTTTCAGACCGGAAAAGGAAAAATCATAGGGGTGATCCTTAATAATGGCCAACGGCAGAGGATATTTTGCCCCGTCGCCCTGCTTGCTCAGCTTATCCAGCGCCGCGCCGCCGGGATAGGGCAGACCCAGCACGCGGCCGATCTTGTCAAAGGCCTCACCGGCCGCATCATCCCGGGATGCCCCCACCACCTCCATATGGGTGTAGTCGGCCACGTCCAGAATGACGGTATGTCCGCCCGAAGCCACCAGCGCCGTCATGGGGGGGTCCAGTTCGGGGAATGCAATGTAGTTTGCCGCCACGTGACCGCGGATGTGGTGCACCGGCACAAAGGGCTTGTTCAGTGCCAGAGCGGTGGCTTTGGCAAAGTTGGCCCCCACCAGCAGAGCGCCGATCAGACCGGGGGCGCACGTGGCCGCCACCGCGTCGATGTCGGACAGCTTGATGCCGGCCTGCTTGACAGCCTGCTCGGCCACCAGAGAGATCTTTTCCACGTGCTTGCGGCTGGCGATCTCGGGCACCACGCCGCCATAGAGGGCGTGCATATCGGCCTGAGAATAGACCACGTCGGCGAGGATTTCCCGACCGTCCCGGGAGATGGCGCAGGCCGTCTCGTCACAGGAGCTTTCCACTGCTAAAATCAGTTTGCTCATACCAGTTCCCTCCCCATCAGCAGGGCGTCCTCCTCCGGTTTTTCATAATAGCGCTTGCGGCGGCCCACCACTTCAAAGCCGGCGCGCCGGTAACAGTTCTGAGCCGGAAGGTTGCTCTCCCGCACCTCCAACAGCACCGAGCGGACACCACCCATCTTCATCAGCCCCAGCATTGCGGTCACCAGATCAAATCCGATGCCCTGCCGCCGGTATGGGAGTCGCACCGCCACGTTGGTAATATCCGCCTCGTCCAGCACGATACGGGAGCCAATATAGCCTACCACATTGCCCGCCGGATCGCAACACACCACATAATGGGCATAGGGATTGTCCAGTTCGTCCAAAAGTGCTTCACGGCTCCAGGGGACGGAAAAGCATTCCTGCTCGATCTCCGCCATCTGGTCGATGTGCATCGGCAGCAGCGGCGAAAAAATCAAATCATTTCTTTGCATCATACCAGTTCTCCCCCCAGCTTACGTCGGCAAGCAGCCGCACCTTCAGCTGTGCCGCCGCCTCCATCTCTTCCTTTAATAATAAGGACACCTGCTCCCGTTCGTGTTCGGGGGCTTCGATGATCAGCTCGTCATGCACCTGCAGGATCAGCTGGGCTTCCAGCCCCTCCTGCCGCAGGCGTTTGTCCACCCGTACCATGGCCAGCTTGATGATGTCTGCCGCCGCGCCCTGGATGGGGGTGTTCATGGCGGCACGCTGACCGAAAGACCGCAGGTTAAAATTGCTGGCCTTCAGCTCGGGAATGGTGCGTTTTCTGCCGTAAATGGTGGTGACGAAGCCGGTTTTTTCGGCGTCAGCCTTGACGGTATCCATATACCGTTTCACGCCGGTGTATCGCGCCAGATAGGCATCGATATAGGCC
Organism: uncultured Oscillospiraceae bacterium; assembly: GCA_964629605.1. GTDB lineage: Bacteria > Bacillota > Clostridia > Oscillospirales > Butyricicoccaceae > UBA4644. Next base: position 2,427 of record CAZVRM010000117.1, on the reverse strand, counting down.
TGCGCCTCGCTGTTAGACACTTTGATGTCGTCTGCCAGCGACCAGGCAGAAATGCCATAGACGATACCGAAGTTTACCGCCTTTGCCGCCGAACGCAGCTTGGGAGTCACCTCTGCCAGCGGCACATGGAACACCTGAGAAGCCGTGACCGCGTGGAAGTCCTCGCCCGAGGCAAAGGCCTCCTGCATGGCGGCATCGTCGGCCACATGGGCCAGCACCCGCAGCTCGATCTGGGAATAGTCGGCATCCACCAGCACCCAGCCGGGACGGGCGGTAAAGCACCGACGGATCTCCGAGCCGTCCTCCCGCCGCACCGGCAGGTTCTGCAGGTTGGGATCGGCAGAGGACAGACGGCCGGTGGCCGTCACCGTCTGATGGAAGGTGGAGCGGATGCGCCCGTCGGCATCAATGGTCTTGGTCAGGCCGTCGGTGTAGGTGCTCTTCAGCTTACTCACCTTGCGCCAGGCAAGGATGGCCGGGATGATGTCATGCTGTTCTTTCAGCTTTTCCAATGTTTCCGCATCGGTGGAATAGCCGGTGCGGGTCTTTTTGCCGGCCTTCAGCCCCAGCTCCTCAAACAGCACCACGCCCAGCTGTTTGGGCGAGCCGATATTGAACTGCCGTCCGGCCAGCTCATAAATCTGGCTTTCCAGCGCCTTCATCTGACCTTCCAGCTGCTGGCCGAACTCCTGCAGCCGCTGTTTGTCGGCGCAGATGCCCATCGCCTGCATCCGTGCCAGTACGGGCAGCAAAGGCAGCTCTATCTCCCGATACAGGGACAGCATCCCCTCTTGTTCCAGTGCTTTTTGCTGGGCATCCTGCATGGCGGCGATCAGCTGTACGTGCTGGGACAGGGCGGCAAGCGCCTCTTCGGTGACACCCAGCAGGTTTCTGGCATCCTCTCCGTCGTAAATGGCAGGCATGGCTTCAAAGCCCAAGGTCTGCCGTGCGGCCGACACCAGATCATAACTGCCCCGGTTCACATCCAGCAGGTAAGCCCCCAGTTTGGTGTCAAAGGCCGGATCGGCAGGGGTCTTCCCTTTTTTATATAATTGTGTCAGCAGTGCTTTTGCTCCGTGCATGACGGCAGGCTTGGCCATGGCAGCGGCAAGGAAGTCCTCGGCGGCCTGCTCCCCTGCCTCGTCGGCACACAGCACCACAGGTGTGCCATCCTCCAGAACGGCAGCGCACAGGGTGCGATCTGCCGAAAAAAGAACTGCTTTTCCGGGCAATTTGGGAAGGATTTCAGAAAGTTCAGCTATATTTTTGATGATTTTCGCCGTTTTGGCCTCAAACTCAGCAGCCACCGCCGGTGCATCGGCAGGAGGGGTCAGCCCCAGCCGCTTGATGATGGTACGCAGTTCCAACCGGGACAACAGCGTATACAATTCTGCCGGATCACCCTCGCCGGGTGCAAGCTCACCGGGCTTGGCAGTGACCGGCGCATCCAGCACACCCTTGGCCAGATCATAGCTCAAAAAGGCCATTTCCCGGGAATCAGAAAGCTTTTTCCGAGTGGAGGCCGTCATGTCCCCCTGTTCCAGATTGTCATAGACCCCCTGCAGCGAACCAAAGCGGCACACCAGATCGAGAGCACCCTTTTCTCCAATGCCCTTCACACCGGGGATGTTGTCGGAACTGTCGCCCATGATGGCCTTCAGATCCACGATCTTTTCGGGGGTCAGGCCGCAGTATTTTTCGGCAAATTTCTGCTCATCGTACAGCTCGGTGGTGGTCTGCCCCATGCGTGTGGTCACCAGCGCCACCCGGGAGGTGCCGGTAACATATTGCAGACTGTCCCGGTCGCCGGTGACGATGGTGGTCTGTCCACCCTGCAGAGAGCACAGATGGCTCAGCGTGCCCAGCAGATCGTCGGCCTCAAAGCCCTCCACCTCCATACGGTGGATGCCCAAACCGTCCAGCGCGGCTTTCACCAGCGGCATCTGCGCCGCCAGTTCCTCGGGCATGGGCTTACGCTGGGCTTTGTAGCCCTCATAGACCTTGTGGCGGAAGGTTTTTGCCTTGAGATCGAAGCACACACAGATCTCATCGGGCGCAAAATCCTCCCGGAGCTTAAAAAACATATTTAGAAATCCGTAGACGGCGTTGGTGGGCGTGCCGTCGGCTGCGGTCAGCGGCCGCACGCCGTAAAAGGCGCGGTTCACCAAACTGTTTCCGTCGATGACCATTAGATGCATAGCAGTTCCTCCTTGTGGAGTCTTTATCTGATTATTATACCCCTTTTTCCATGGATGCACAAGACTTCCTCCCCCGCCACCCACACAAAGATTTTTAAAAAAAATCGAAAAAAATTGAAAATTACCTATTGACAATCTCAAAAGATACTGTATAATAATTCTTGCGCTTAGCGAGATTGTGTAAGGGTAGCACGACAGACTCTGACTCTGTTTGTGAGGGTTCGAATCC
>CAZVRM010000116.1:0-5457 GCA_964629605.1 uncultured Oscillospiraceae bacterium | reverse complement strand
CACAGTCTCGGTGCCATAAGCCAGTGCGGCCACCGCCTGCGCCCCGCCCACCTTGAAAATCTTGTCCACACCGGCAACAGCGGCTGCCACCAGTGCAGCGGGGCTCACCGAGCCGTCCTTTTCGGGCGGGGTCACCAGCACAATATCCTTCACCCCGGCGATTTTTGCGGGGATCACGTTCATCAGAATGGTGGAAGGAAATGCCACCGGACTGCGGGGCACACAGATGCCCACCTTTTCGATGGGTGTGTACCGCTGTCCCAGCACGATGCCCGGCTTGTCGGTGAGCACCAGATCCCGGCGCACCTGCGCCCGGTGAAAGGCTTCGATATTGGCGGCGGCAGTGCGGATGGTATCCACCAATCCGGGGGATGTCTGCATCATGGCACGGGCAATTTCCTCATCGGATACCTGTAAGCTTTCCAGCTTTACACCATCAAATTTTTCGGTGTATTCCAGCAGTGCGGCATCGCCATTTTGCCGCACCTTTGCGATGACCGCATCCACCGCTGCCGAAACATTTTCCTCAGCCTGAATATCCCGGTTGAGGATCTGTTCATCGGTGAGATCCTTTAATTTCAGAATGGGGATCATCCGATCACCTCCTGCAATTTTTCCAAAAGGGTGGTCAAGGCCTGCTTTTTGAAGGGGTAACTGGCCTTGTTGGCAATAAACCGGGCGCTGATGGGCAGGAACTCGGTGAGAACCTTTAGGTCATTTTCCTTCAGCGTAGTGCCGGTCTCCACAATGTCCACGATCACATCGGACAGCCCCAGCAGGGGTGCCAGCTCGATGGAACCGTTGAGCTTGATAATATCAATATCACGCCCCTGTCGTGCGTAATAGTCCTTTGCAATGTTCACGAACTTGGTAGCCACCCGCAGGGCGCGGCCGGGATCGTCCACAAAATCGTTGCGGCCTGCCACGCACATCCGGCACTTGCCCAGCCCGGTATCCAGCAGCTCGTAAACGTCGGGCTTGGACTCGGTAAGAATATCCTTGCCCACAATGCCCACGTCGGCGGCGCCGTGTTCTACGTAAATGGCCACGTCAGAGGGCTTCACCAAAAAGTAGCGGATACCGGCTTCCTTGTTTTCCACCACCAGCTTGCGGGTGTCGTTGTAATTTTCCTCGCAGCCGTAGCCCACCTGTGCCAGCAGGTTGTAGACCTTGTCACCCAGACGGCCTTTGGGCAGCGCCACGTTGAGCATGGTGTTTGCGCCCTCCTCTGCAGGAGCGGTTTCCAGCCGATCCAGCTCGTTGAGGTAGAGGGCAAAGCCCACTGCCGAGATGCCCGGATTGAACTTCCGCGCCAGCAGGTCGTACTGGCCGCCCTTGAGCACCGGCGCCGCCAGACCTGACAAATAGCCCTGAAACACCAGACCGTTGTAATATTCCATATCGCCTGCCAGCGACAGATCCAGCCACAAAGCGCCCTTGCCCGCCCGGGTCAACCCGTCGCAAAGGCTTTCCAGCTCTTCCAGCGCGTCGGCCATGGCATTGTTTCGCACCAGTGCCTTCGCCCGGGGCAGCACATCGGAAAAGACACCCGAAAGCTCGGGCAGTCCGCACAACAGCTGCGCATCCTGTTCATTCAGGCCTGCCTTGGCAGCCGCGATCCGCAGCTCGTGGGCGCTCTTGCGGCCGATCAGCTCCACCAGACCGGGACGGTCGCTCTCCCGCACCTTCATGGCGTCCAGCAGGCCGGTGAGAAAGCCCATGTGGGACAGCTCCAGCATAAAATCATCACTGCACAGCGCCAGCGCGTCCACAGCCAGCGCCAGCTGCTGTTCCACGTCCTGCCGGGTGATCCGACCCATGCACTCCAGACCCATCTGGTCGATCTCCACAAAGGTGTGGCTTTCCCGGCTGGGACGGTAAACCTTCTCATTATAATAGACCTTTTCACAGGTGCCGGGAGCGGGCTGAACATTCTTTGCGATGGACAGGGTCACGTCGGGCTTGAGAGCCAGCAGCCGTCCGTCCAGATCGGTAAAGGTCAGCACCTGCTCAGAGGTGAGAAAGCTCCGGTTGTCCTGATACAGGCCATATTCTTCAAAGCGACCCATATGATATTTGCGGTAGCCTGCCTGTTCTGCCAGCGCCCGCAGCTGAAGAGCCGTCCGCTCGGCTCGTTTTAAAATACTCAGATCGAAATTCATGGGGACGATTCCATCCTTTTTGTGCTATAATAACGCCATTATACTTTAGTTAGATAAAAAAGTAAAGCGCTAAAGTATACAGTTTTCCAAAGAAAAATCTGCGTTTTCCGTCTATACGGACAAAAAAACCACAGCCAGAGCAGGTTCTGACTGTGGTAAGCGTTTATTTTGCTGCGTCTGCCGGGATGGCCTCCGGCTCCTTCTTGTCTTCCAGTGGGCTGGGCCAGATCTTGTTGATGACCAGCGACACCGCAACGCCGATACCGGTATCGATGATACGGGCGATGGTGTAACTGATGTACCGCTCGGGCACCACGGTATCCAGCACTACGAAAAAGACCACGGCACCGGGCTGGATGGCGCTGTTTGCATTAAACATCTGGTGAGCGTACAGCACCAGGAACAGACCTACCGCCACAGCGAGCCACTCGGGAACGGGCAGACCGGACATCCTGGTCAGCCAGTACATCGGGATGACCACCAGGCCGCCGATCAACGTACCAATAAAGCGGTTGCCGCCGCTGCGCAGGCCGTCCTTCCACACGTTGCCCATGCCAAACACCGCACCGATGCAGGCAAAGCAGGGGTTGACCGACAGGGGGGTATAATCGTTGATCAGACCGTATACGATGGCCACCAGGGTAGCGGAAATCACCGTTTTTGTGGTGCGCATACCCACCTTGGGAAATTGAATCCAGGCTTTTTTCTGTTCCATACTATCCACTCACCTTTATGTAATAAAAGAAAACGCCGTTTGTTAGAATATTCCATTGTTTAGATTTTGTCAAGGTTTGCGGTCAATGCCACCGCACAGTATCATATGAATTTCCTTCGCTGTCTTCACGAAATTCCTGAATTCTCAGCCGCTTCAATGCGGAAAAATTCCAGTTGAAGTCGATCTGACCGATCAGGATTGTATTGTCATAGTCGAGCTTTCCGCCCATAAATCCGGGATCAGCGCGAAAGATCGTACTGCAGCCATAGGCCTCTCCCTGCCAGTCCAGGATATGATACCACAGGGTAAACACCACAAAAACTGCCGCCAGCAGACCAATGCACCCGGGGACTCTTTTTGGTGTAGCACCAGCCGAAAAACAGCACCAGCAGGGCAAAAACAATCCCGGCGATCAACAGAAGTCGCTCTTTCTCCATGGTGTCGCCTTTCCGGAAGGCTTAGAAATCTCCGATAAAGTCGTGCTCGGCGTCCATCAGATCCCAGATGTAGTCAAAGCACAGGACGCCCTCTTCGGTGGTAAAGAAGAAGGGATCCTTCCGGATGGTATCGACAGAGTTGACGATCAGCTCCTCCACCACCCCGCCGTTTCCATCGGTAAAGGTCATGCGGAAGCGATAGCCCGGCTCCAGAAGCGAGATGCCGGTGCGCTTCACCGGGATGCTCTGGATATTTTCCACGATGTAGGCCACGTCCTTGGCCTTGGTGATCTCGCTGACCGAACCGGTATTGCCGTCAAAGATGGTGATACAGGCGATGTCCGCCGGATCCACCTTCTTCAAAAAGGTCACAGGGGAACGGAACCACAAAAACACACCCAGCACCAGAATGGGGAACCATGTCCACTTGATGATCTTCCAAACAATTTTCATACAGGTTCCTCCTTATACCACCTGGAACAGGTAAAATTTCAGATAATCGGTCTCGGGCACATTCCACAGGATGGGATGGTCGGGAGACTGCTGCCGTGCCTCGATCTGCCGCAGTTCCACACCGGCGTCCAGCGCCGCTGACTTGAGCATTTTCACAAACAGCTCCGAGGGCATAAAGTGGCTGCAGGAGGCCGTGGCAAAATAGCCGCCCCGGGGCAGCAGCCTGAGCGCCCGCAGATTGATCTCCTTATAGCCCTTTTCGGCGTTTTTCACCGTTTTTCGGGACTTGGTAAAGGCGGGAGGATCGAGGATGATAAAATCATAGGGCTTTTTGCCCTGTGCCTCCAGCTGAGGCAGCAGATCGAACACATCGGCCACCACGAAATCCATCCGACTGTCCAGACCGTTGCGGACGGCGTTGGCCTTTGCCATTTCAATGGCAGAAGCCGACACATCCACCGCCGTCACGTGCTCTGCACCGCCCATAGCCGCGTTGAGGGCAAAGGAACCGGTGTGGGTAAAGCAATCCAGCACCCGCTTGCCCTTTGCCAGCTTGGCCACCGCAAGGCGGTTGTATTTCTGATCCAAAAAGAAGCCGGTCTTTTGGCCGTTTTCCACGTCTACCGAATAATAAACGCCGTTTTCGCAAATCTCGGTGACGGTGCTTGCAGGGGTGGGCTTACCCGCCAGCGGGAACCAGCCCTTGCCCTGCTCCATGCCCTCCAGCCCCCGGATGGCAACGTCGTTGCGTTCAAACAGGCCGTCGATCTGCTGACCATCCTCCTCCAGCACCTGTACCAGCAGCGGGAAGAGCAGTTCCTTGATACCCTCCATGCCGATGGACAGGGTCTGGGTCACCAGCAGATTGGAAAACTTATCCACCGTCAGTCCGGGGAAGCCGTCGGCCTCGCCAAAGATCACCCGGCAGCAGGAAATGTCCTCGCCCATAACGGTCTTTCGGTAGTTCCATGCATACTGCAGGCGGCGCTTCCAAAAGGCCGCATCAAATTTGTCGTTGGCATTGCGGGACACCAGCCGCAGACGGATCTTGGACTGCAGACTGACAAAGCCGGTGCCCAGATATTTGCCCTTTTCCGACACTGCGTCGGCAAGGCAGCCGTTTTCGATCTCCCCCTCGGTACGGATGACCTCGGCCTCATAGATCCAGGGATGGCCGCCCTCCACCCAGCGGGTGCCTTTTTGTGTAATAATCAGACGGGGATATTCCCGTTGCATTTTCATAACAATCGTCCTTTGCCATGGTTTTTCTTCATTTTATCATATTTTTTGCCGCTGCACAACCAAAAAAGCCCTTGACGCGCGACTATCATAGTGATATGATTTTAATATCAAAAACATTTCGAGAGGAGAAACCGATATGAACGAAAAGATTTTGAACAAAAATAAAAACGGCATGGCCGTTCTGCTGCTGGTGATCCTGGGTTACATTGTCGGCATCGCCGGCGTCGTTTTCATGGCTGCTTTCGGCTATTTTCTGGGCTGGCTGTTCGTGCCCATCATGGCAGTCCTCATCGCCTGGCTGGCACTGGGCTGGATCCTGCTGTGCGGTCTGAAGGTGCTCAAGCCTCAGGAGGCGCTGGTGCTCACCCTGTTCGGTAAATATGTGGGCACCCTCAAGGGTGAGGGCTTCTACTGGGTCAACCCCTTCTGCACCGCCGTCAACCCTGCC
>CAZVRM010000115.1:0-5549 GCA_964629605.1 uncultured Oscillospiraceae bacterium | reverse complement strand
GAGCTGGCTGTTTACCGTCAGAAGCTGGCACAGTAATGTATCAAAAGGAAGCCCGCCGAAAGGCGGGCTTTTTTCCACTTCACATATAATTGTATTGCTGCATACAATTGGAACAAGATATGCTGAAAAAGCAAGCCCAGAATTTGGAAATTCCTCACGGCAAAATTAACAAACTTTGCACATCGTTTACATTCAAACCGCCGAAAATACCCATTTTGGTGGTCTGAACGAGATTTTTTCAGTAATTTTGCTGGAAAAACACCGTTTGCTATGCTAAAATGTGTCCATCAAGTAATTCGGGGATATTTGTTTCTCGCTGGCAATTTTCGGCGGAGAGATGGAGTATCCTGCGAAAATTTATTCAAAGGAGAGAAACAATTATGAAGAAATGGATCGCATTACTGCTTGCTGGTATTCTGATGCTGTCCTGCCTGGCCGGTTGCGGCGGTGACAATACCACCACTGATACCGGTAATCAGAGCACCGGTAGCCAGTCTTCCGGTAGCCAGTCTTCCGACAGCCAGTCCTCCGGCGGCGAAGCGACTACTCCTGTCGTCCCTGACGGCGTAGCCAAGGAGCAGGTCGTTAAGCTCCTGTACACCTCCGAAATTTCCGACTGGAACCCCCTGCATCCCTCTGCTGCAGGTACTTGGGCCAACTGGATCGACACTCTGGTCGAGTATGACAACTACGGTCTGTGCCAGCCCTGTCTGGCAGAGTCCTGGACCAAGTCCGAAGACGGTCTGACCTGGACATTTAAGATCCGTGAAGGCGTCAAGTGGCAGTATTATGATGGCACTCAGTACGGCGACGAGTATGTCAAGGCCGAAGACTGGGTCACCTCTGCCAAGTGGATCCTGGATCCCGCCAACACCGCCCGTACCGCTGACCTGCTGTTCGACATGGTTGGTGCTGAAGAGTACTACCTGGCTCTGGAAGCCGGTCAGCCCGCTGACTGGAGCACCGTCGGCATCAAGGCCATCTCTGAGTATGAGATTCAGTATCAGCTGGAGGAAGCTTGCCCCTGGTTCCTGTCTCGTCTGACTTATAACTGGGGCTATCCCACCTCTGCCAAGTTCCTGGAAGAGCAGGGCGCTAACTTTGGTACCGATAACACCACCATCCTGTACTGCGGCGCCTTCCTGTGCACCGAGTGGGAGCCTCAGAGCTACACTCTGAACGAGCGCAACCCCGAGTACTGGGATATCGAAGACATCCATATCGAAGTCATCGAAGAAACCTACAATGCTGAGGCCGATGTCGTTGGTCCCGAGCTGCTGCTCCGTGGCGACGTTACCTCTGCTGAGATCCCCTCCGCTCAGATCGACGAGTGGATGTCCGATCCCGAAAAGGCATCCAAGATCCGTCCCGTCCGTGCCGGTACTTACAACTACTGGTTCCTGTTCAACTTCATGCCCACCTATGAGGAGCGCAACGTTGACGGTCTGCAGCTGGATCAGGATCAGTGGCTGAAGGCTGCCAACAACCTGAACTTCCGTAAGGCTATCTACTACGGTCTGGATCGTCTGAAGGTCGTCAAGATCTACGATCCCTACAACCCCGAAGCATTCATGACCGGCGCCATCACCAAGCCTGACTTCTGCGCAGCCGGTGGTGTTGACTACATCTACTCCGAGCCTCTGAAGCCCTATACTACCGTTGATCAGTACCAGCCCGACGAGGCACTGAAGTATCGCGATGCTGCCAAGAAGGAACTGGAAGCTGCCGGCGTCACTCTGCCCATCGTGGCTTACATGCCCTATAACACTGGTGGTTCCGACGGTGACATGGCAGTCGTCGTTACTCAGCAGCTGGAAGAGCTGCTGGGCAAGGACTTCATCCGCTTCGTTATCGAAGGCTATCCCAGCACTGACTACCTGAATACCTGCCGCCGCAGCGGTAACTACAGCTTCCAGCTGTGCTACTGGGGCCCCGACTATGCTGACCCCCTGACTTACACCGACCCCTTCCGTCTGGGTCAGGCTTATGCTTACCTGTGGCGTGCTGACGGTGCTGCTACTCAGGTTGAGGAAGGCACCGAGGGTGCTCGTATGGGCCGTTCCGGTTGGGACGAGACCTGGTGGATCAACCACGATTACACCGACATGGTCGCCGAGGCTAACAAGGAAGTCGTCGACATGGAGAAGCGTTACAATGCTCTGGCTGAGTGCGAAGCTTGGCTGCTGGAGAATGCCTATGTTATCCCCATCGGCCCCATCGGTGGCTGCGGCTACATTGCTTCTTACCTGAATCCCTTCGAGGCTCAGTTCGCTCCCTTCGGTCTGTCTGATGCCCGTTATAAGTATCAGTGGGTCTATGAAGAGCCCATGGATTCTGAGACCTACATGGAACAGCTGGAAGCTTGGCAGACCGAGCGTGCTGAGCGCATCGCTGCTGCTGAGGCCGCTGGTATTGATTACTAATCGACACCTTGATTCCTTGTAAAACGGTTAATAAGCACAATTGAATGGAGAGCCCCCCGCCAGGCGGGGGGCTCTCTTAAATAAAAATCTCTGTCGTCAAAGAAACGAGAGGTGACACAACTTGTTAAAGTACACACTTGGACGAATTGGGCGTGCGTGCATCACGATCTTCCTGGTGCTTTCCATCGTCTTCCTGCTGATGCGTCTGATGCCCGTCGAAACCTTCTTCGAGGGTCGTTCGGATACCATGAGCGACACCGTTAAAGAAAACATCTTGAGACAGTTGGGTCTGTTGGATCCTTGGTATATTGAGCTTCCCCGCTTCTGGAGCAAGCTGCTGCTGCATGGTGATTTGGGTGAGTCCATCGTTATGCGCGTAGGTGTTCCCGTTGGCAAGGTCATTTGGCCCAAGGCTAAGGTCTCTTTTGAATTTGGTATCATCTCCCTGGGCATCCAGCTGCTGGTCGGTATGCCTCTGGGCGTTATGATGGCTCGTAAAAAGGGCGGTATCGTAGATAAGATCGGTAACTTGTACGTTCTGCTGGTCAATGCACTGCCCCAGGCCGTTTATTTCCTGTTGATCCAGCTGTATGTGTCCACTTGGCTGGGCCTGCCCATGCTGGTCGACAGACAGGGTTCGTTTGAATCAAAGATCCTGCCCATTATCTGCTTGTCTCTGGGCGGTATCGCATCCAACGCCATGTGGCTGCGCCGTTACATGGTGGACCAGCTGAATATGGACTATATCCGTCTGGCTCGTGCAAAGGGCATGACCTCTACGCAGGTCGCCTTCCGCCACATTTTCCGTAACGCTCTGGTTCCTATGGTTCAGAGCCTGCCCGCATCCCTGCTGTTCACCATCTCCGGCTCGCTGTATGTGGAGTCTCTGTTCTCCATCAACGGCATGGGCGGTCTGCTGGTCACTTCCATTCAGCGTCAGGACAACCCGTTGGTTCAGGCCATGGTTCTGCTGTATTCCGTGATCAGCGTCTTGGGTCTGCTGTTGGGCGACCTGGCAATGATGCTGGTGGATCCTCGTATTTCCTTTACCAAGAAGGGAGGTAGCCGTTGATGACTGACAATAAGAACAACACTCCCGAAAAGATGGAGAATCCGTTCCTGCGCAGCTTTACTGACAAAAAGATTCAGGAATTGCAGGAGGGCTTTGCCGCCACCAATTTCCTGGGCGATCTGCAGCAGATGGAAATTCCCACCGTCTGTGACGACGGCGAGACTCCCATCACCGATGAACTGTTCGTAGAAGTTCCTTACGACGATGCTGAGGCAGAGCGTATCGGTTATTCCAACTACTCTTATTGGGGGAGCACACTGCGTGTGTTCCTGAAGAATAAGGTTTCGGTAGCGATTCTGATTTTCCTGGTAGCGGTTCTGCTGTTTACCTTTATTCAGCCCTATCTGCCCAATCAGTTTGACCCCTACATCGTTAACAACGATCCCAACGGCGAGACCCTGCGTAACGTGCCGCCCAACTCCACTTTCTGGTTCGGTACCAATGTGCTGGGTCAGGATCTGTGGTCCCGCATCTGGCAGGGCACCCGTACATCCTTGATCATCGGTATTTGCGCAGCAGTAACCTCGATGGTTCTTGGTATGCTTATGGGCTGTGCCTGGGGTTATGCCCGTAAGTTCGACTGGCTGTTTACCGAAATCTACAACCTGTTCGACAACATCCCCTATACCATTCTGCGTATGTTGCTGATCTACATCATGCGTCCCAGTATCGGCACCATGATCATCGTCATGTGTTTGACCGGCTGGCTGCCCATGTCCAAGTATATCCGTAACATGATCCTGATCTATCGTGACCGAGAGTTCAACCTGGCCTCCCGCTGCCTGGGTACCTCCTCCTTTAAGATCATCACCAAGAATATTCTGCCCCAGCTGGTGTCTGTCATCATGCTGCAGACCGCTCTGGCCATCCCCGGCGCCATCGGCTCCGAGGTGTTCCTGACTTATATCGGTCTGGGTCTGCCCGTGCAGATCCCCTCTCTGGGCAACCTGGTGGATGAAGGCCGTAAGGTCATGCTGGTGAAAGCACAGCGTTACCAGCTGCTGTTCCCCATGCTGATGACTTCTGCCATCACCGTCTCGTTCTATGCACTGGGCAATGCGTTTGCTGACGCATCTGATCCGCGCAACCACCGCTAACGGAGGTGTACCATGAACGAAAAAAGAGAAGTTGTATTAAGTGTTAAAGACCTGGTGGTCAAATTTAACCTCCGCGGCCAGGTGCTGACCGCTCTGCGCGGCATCACCATGGATCTGTATAAGGGCGAGAGCCTTGCCATCGTTGGTGAGTCCGGCTCCGGCAAGTCTGTTTTCTGCAAGAACTTTATGGGCTTGCTGGACAACAACGGCTGGATCGACAACGGTACCATCGAGTACGGCGGCATGGATCTGGCCACCTTCAAGGGTGAAAAGGACTGGATCAAGATTCGCGGTAAGCGGATCGCCATGGTTTTCCAGGATCCTATGACCTCTCTGAACCCCCTGAAGACCGTTGGTAAGCAGATTGAAGAAGCCTTCACCCTGCACAATAAGGTCTCCAAGGAAGAAGCCAAGAAGCGCACTCTGGAGCTGCTGGACGACGTGGGTATCCCCGATCCCGAGCGCCGCTATAAGCAGTATCCCCACGAGTTCTCCGGTGGTATGCGTCAGCGCGTGGTTATCGCTATCGCTATGGCCTGCGTGCCTGAGATTCTGATCTGTGACGAGCCCACCACCGCTCTGGACGTTACCATTCAGGCTCAGATTCTGGATCTGCTGCGCAAGCTGCAGGCCAAGTATGGTCTGACCGTCATTTACATCACCCATGACCTGGGTGTTGTCGCCAACGTGGCAGACCGTATCGCCGTTATGTACGCCGGTGACATCGTCGAGATCGGTTCCTGCGAGGAAGTCTTCTATGATCCCAAGCATCCCTACACTTGGGCTCTGCTGTCCTCGCTGCCCCAGCTGGGCATTAAGGGCGAGGATCTGTACGCCATCAAGGGCACACCTCCCAATCTGTTCCAGACCATCAAGGGCGATGCCTTTGCACCTCGTAACCCCCGTGCTCTGAAGATCGACTTTGTGGCACGTCCTCCTTATTTTGACGTGTCTCCT
>CAZVRM010000114.1:0-5586 GCA_964629605.1 uncultured Oscillospiraceae bacterium | reverse complement strand
ACAATGATCGCATGATTCATTTCTGTAAGTGTCGTATACGGTAGATAGATCAAATGCGGAAGTTGATTTCCCAACAACATAGAAAGACTCGCCGATTGTGAGCGGATAACAGCACAAATTTCCATTTTTTCACTGATACCTTTTACGGTAACAGTGATTTTCTTTCCAATCACATTTTCTCTTTGATAGGCTTTTCGCGCTAATTCTTCATCGATAACAACAACTTTTTCTCCCGACCGAATTTGTTGTGCGTTTGGCAATGCACCATGAAGCACCTCAAGATGGAATACTTCGTCAAGCGATTCATCAATTCCCAGAATGCCGGCATTAGATCGAATATTTCTAAGCGTGACCGTGCCGGAGACGATGGCTAAAGACATTACAGAAGACACATTGTTCATCTCTTTTACACAGCTAACCACCTCATCGGTGATTTGGTATCCAGTTTTCGGGTAGAAAACAATGCCGTCCACACCGATTCGCCCCAGCTCTTCCTGAACGGTGCTTCCCGCTGCAAGACCAAGGCTTAAGACCGCACTAACCGAAGTAATTCCAATACAAATTGCTAAAACACAGAGAATTGTTCGATTCCCTGCGCGCAATACATTTTTCCCAGAAAGGGTCAGCAGATCAAGGCCTGACAAATTGAATCGCTTCCCCTTCCCATTCGGCTTTTGGATTTTGTAACACCCATGTATCCCTTTCTACTCCATCCAGTACTTCCACCTGTGTTTCCAGTTCAGAACCGGTAAGGATATTAGTTTTTACGATGGTGTTATTTCTCACGCTCAGGACATACTCCTCCCCTTTTTCATCCTGTAATACTGATTCATAAGGAAGCAGCAATACATTTTCTCTTTTTGAAACGATCACTTTGGCGCTTGCACGATACCCCGGACGCAGATCATTGGAATCTGTAGTAGGTGTGATATAGACATTTGTTTGCGTAACCGAATTTCCCGTAAAAACTCCCGTTTCCTGAGCATATGGATCAATTTGGGACAAAACCCCTGGAACCTGCTCCAATGAAAAAGCTGGGATCGCGATGGAACATTCCATGTTGGGCTGAAGTTTTCCAATAACCTCTTCCCCTGCCGTTACTTTGATTTCCAGACGATCCGGTTGTGTAATTTCAATACACGGAAGAAACGTACTAATCAAATCGCCTTGTTTTACAGGGAGCTTTACAACCAGGCCATCACAAGGGCTGTAGAGCGAATATACCTGATTTTCCTGGTCTATATCCGGAACTGCAGAACTTGCGGTAATCATATCCTGCAACATCGTTTCTGCCTCTTGTAAGGCTCCTGACTCGATGGAATCCTTTAGCTGCACCAAAGCAGAAACCGCCGCGCTTTGATCCGTCGTAATGCTTTCTGTTCTTTCCAACTTCAGGAGAAGTTGACCAGCCTTAACGGACTCTCCTTCTGAAACATATACGCTTCGAACATAACTGCTGCCTTTGGCATATAGCTTTTTTCGTTCAGGATCGATAACACTACCGTGCAGGGTTACCATGTCCTGAATTGTATTGATTTCCGGCTGAATCAGGGAAACCTCCAATGGCTCCCCATTGTTTGCATATGGACTAAGTGCATAGCAGCCCGCAATGACCGTACCCGTAATTACCAATATCCAAATCTTTTTCACTTGCACACCCCGTTTCTGCTTATATTCTGCCTGCAATCAGGCAAAATATGAATCGGAAAGGATGTGTTTTCGAACATGCAAATTCCCTGTTCAGAGGAACAATGCGCCTATCAGGCCTATGGAGAATGTACGCTAAAAACAGTCACGGATGTCTGTACAATGAATAAAAATTGTGCATATTTTCGCCCAAAACATAAAAAACAGCTATAAGGCAGCTTTGCCTTATAGCTGTTTTTATAGATTCACTCAAAGCATTGCCGAATGGCGTTCTGCACATCTTTCACAGGAATCAAACGAATCCCCTCTACCTGCCGCAAGCCTGTTAAGTTATCCTCCGGCAAAATACAGGTGCGGAAACCCAGGCGCTTTAATTCAGCAATTCGCTGGGCAGCACCGGTGACGGCTCGCACCTCGCCAGACAATCCCACCTCACCAAAAGCAGCCAGATCCTGCGGGATACTGCGCTCCAGATAGCTGGATGCAATGGCAAGCAACACCGCAAGGTCAACGGCAGGCTCGTCCAAATCCATACCGCCAACCACGTTAATATAGGTGTCATAGGCACCCAAAAGCATACCTGCACGCTTTTCCAAAATAGCAAGAAGCAGGACGGCACGATTGTAATCAATACCGGCTGCCGTACGTCTGGCAGAGCCGTAAGCCGATTTGGTGACCAAACCCTGAATTTCTGCTAAAATTGGACGTGTGCCTTCCAGAGTGGCTACAACACAGCTGCCATGTGCATTTTCCGGGCGGCCGCTAAGCAACGCTGCAGAAGGGTTCTGCACCTCATCCAAACCAAGATGGGTCATTTCAAACATACCGATCTCATTGGTAGAGCCAAAGCGATTTTTTGTGGCACGCAAAAGACGATAAGAAGCGTGCCGGTCACCTTCAAAGTTCAGCACAGCATCTACCATATGCTCCAAAACCTTTGGGCCTGCGATTCCGCCATCTTTGTTGACATGACCTACCAGAATCACCGATACCGTGTTGGTTTTCGCAAACTGCAGCAGCTGCATGGTACATTCACGAACCTGGGTAATACTGCCGGGAGCCGACTGCAATTCTGTATTCAGCATGGTTTGGATCGAGTCCACAATCATGACAGACGGCTTCATTTGTATGGCAGAAAGCAAAATCTGATCGATTTGTGTTTCCGCACAGATCAGCAAATTGTCACCGTCAATTCCCAGTCGATCAGCTCGCATTTTGATTTGAGAAAGGGATTCTTCACCGGTTACATACAAAACGCAGGAGTCTTCGCAAAGCGACTTGCACGCCTGCAAAAGCAGCGTGGATTTACCAATGCCCGGTGCACCGGAAACCAGCACAAGACTGCCCTTTACCATTCCCCCGCCCAATACGCGGTCTAACTCCCCGATTCCGGTAGAAAACCGCGCATCCTCTGTGCCGGCGATTTCGCGCAGTCTGACAGGGCGATTGCCGCCGCCGGGTGTAAGAATATTCAGCTGTTTCCCCTGCTTATCTTCTCGAACAAGCTCCTCCGCCATGGTGTTCCAGCTGCCGCAGGAGGGGCATTTGCCGTACCACTTGGGCGAATCATAGCCACATTCCGTACATACATAGGCTGTCTTTGCTTTTGCCATCTTCCCTATCCCCTGTTATAGTTTTCAAATCCACTGACGATGGCCAGTGCGATACGTGTTTGGTACGAATCTTGCTGCAATTTTGCACATTCCTGCGGGTTGGAAAGAAAACCGCACTCAATGGTTACAGCAGGAGCCGAAATGTTTTTCATTAAAAAGACACCTTCCGGTGCAGGCTTGCAAATGCGCTCATTTTCCGGGTCAAGAGCGGCCCTTAACGCTGCTTGCAGTGTCTCTGCCAACCCCTGACCGTTTGACCCGTAAAAGACCTGTGCGCCCGCGTATTGCGTTTGTGAAAATTGATTCAGATGTATACTGAGAAAAGGACAGGCCGGATATTGTCTGGAGAGCTCCAGCCGTGCTTTTAAATCCGCATTTTTGTTTTCCCGCACAGACGCACCCTCACGATAATTCAGTGAGGTGTCATCAGTCCGTGTCATCAACGCGTTTTTTCCGCAAAAGCCCATTAGATGCTGTGTTTTTTGTGCTATGGCAAGCGTGATGGGTGCTTCACAAATACCGTCTTTAGAGACGGCACCGCCATCCATACCGCCATGTCCGGCATCCAGGATCACATCTGCTCGAATAGCTACATCTTCCATTGCAAATTTAGTCTGACTGTTCACTGTGATTATTAGTATTATAGCAATCAAAGTCAGTAAAGTCAAAATTCCATAAAAGAGCAATGTTTTCCAATGAAACCCGCCCATATTGCACCTCCTCAGCCTCGCATACCGGAAACAAAGGCGCCTAATAATGCTCCGATCAACAGGGCGGCCAGAGACAGCATCACCCGGCTAATCTGCATAGGAGCAGTGAATAGAATCAGGCCACAGATCATCATACCGGATCCATAGATCAATGCGGCAAACAGTCCACAAAGCAGTTTCTTCCGGTTGGAATGAGATGCCAAGAGTGCCGCAAAAAACGCAGAAACCAGAATAATCACCGGCCCCACCCACATCGTACTGTTCTGTGGCAACACTTCCCGTGTAACAGCCAGGGCAGCCGAAAAAGTCAGTACCATCGTCAGGACAAATCCAACTACGCCGCCCACAAAGATGCGTCCGGCTGAGATTGTCCCGTTGTTGTCAGAGGATCTGCTCCGCTTTTTTAACATAAAAAAACCTCCCGCACAGTTTCTCAAGAAAAACTATGCGGGAAGGGCTTTTTTCATTACTTGCTCTCTTCGGTTTCCTCGGCAGCGGGCTCTTCAACAGCCTCAACCTCGGGACCTTCGCGGGTCTGGATAGCCCACTTCTTAACGGTCAGACGGGTCTTTGCAGCACCGGTCTCAAAGGTGACCTCGTCATCCTTGACAGACAGGACACGACCGGTAAAACCGCCGATAGTAACGATCTTGTCACCAGCCTGCAAGCTTGCACGCAGCTGACGATCGGCCTTTTCTTTCTTCTTCTGGGGACGGATCAGCATGAAGTAGAACAGAGCCACCATGATGACCAACCAGACGATGGTAAAAGTGCTGCCGCCACCGGCCAAATCTGCACCACCGGTGCTGGTTGCATACAAATTAAAGATGTTGGAATTCATAAATTGCCTCCAATAGAAATGATAATAAATTAATTATACCAAAAAAGGAAGGAAAAACAAGGGCTATCAGATTCTTTTTACCAGCTTTTCACTGTTTTCTTTTCGAAATTCTTCAAAACGGCCTTCTTCGATAGCCTGACGAATCTGCGCCATCAGATTGTTGTAGAAGTACAAATTGTGCATAACTGCAAGGCGCATACCCAGCATCTCCCCGGCTTTCAGCAGGTGGCGCACATAGCCGCGGGAATATTTCTGACAGACAGGACAGTTGCAGTTGGGGTCAATGGGTCGGGGATCGGTCATATACTTGGCATTGTTCAGGTTGATTGCACCCTCGGAGGTGAACAGGTGTCCGTGACGGGCATTGCGGGAAGGCATAACGCAGTCAAAGAAGTCCACGCCTCGGGCAACTGCTTCGATGATATTGGAAGGCGTGCCGACGCCCATCAAATAACGAGGACGGTCAGCAGGCATATGGGGCTCTACTGCTTCAATGATCTCATACATCACCTCAGCAGGCTCACCTACCGCCAAACCACCGATGGCGTAACCGGGAAGATCCAGCTTGGCAATTTCCTGCATATGCTTAACACGCAAGTCCTTATGGGTGCCGCCCTGATTGATGCCCCAAAGCATCTGACCGGGATTGACGGTGTCGGGGCGCTCCTTCAACCGCTCCAGTTCATCCTTGCAGCGCTTCAGCCAGCGAGTGGTGCGGTCACAGGATTTTGCAACGTACTCATGGGGCGCAGGATTCTCGATGCACTCGTCAAAA
>CAZVRM010000113.1:0-5586 GCA_964629605.1 uncultured Oscillospiraceae bacterium | reverse complement strand
GGAACCAAATTGTCGAAAAGAACCCAGCGAAGCGGTTCTTTGACAGTCTCAAAAAACGCAGGAGTTTCCTCCTGCGTTTTTTGCTTATTTCTATGCAATTTATGCGGTAATCAGCTCGGGATTGCACAGCAGCGTCTGCATATCCTCCATAATGCGGCCAACCTCCAGACCGTCGATCACCCGGTGGTCAAAGGTCAGGTACATGGTCATCATGGAACGAACGGCAGGCTGGTCATTGACCACCGCCATTTTCTTCACTGCACGGCCAAAGCCCATAATGGCCACCTGGGGCGGATTAATGATGGGAGTAGACCAGTCAATGGGAAACATACCCACGTTGGAAACTGTGAACGTGCCGTTGGCCTGCTCACCGTCGTGCAGCTGCTTGTCGCGGGCACGGTCAGCCAGATCCTTCATGGCGTTATGCAGCTGCACCAGACCCATTCGGTCGGCACCGCGGACAACGGGCACCATCAGACCGGCCTCCGCCGCCACAGCGATGGAAAGGTTGACGGACGAGTGGGCAGAAATGGTCTTGCCATCGAAGGTGGCGTTGACCATGGGATGCTTTTTCAGCATCTTGACCACTGCCATGGACAACAGATCGTTCACCGTCACCTTGCAGCCCAGGAAATCCTGCTGGGCAACCAGCTTCTGACGGTAGGCCAGCAGATCGGTCACGTCGATCTCGGCTGCGGCAGTGCACTGAGCCATAGACTGCAGGCTGTTATACATATTGTTGGCGATGGCCTTACGAATGCCGGTCATGGGGATCTTGGTGATCACGTCCACGGCTGCTTCACCGGTAGGTACAAAGGCCGGTGCAGCGGCAGGTGCTGCTGCAGGCACGCCTGCGGCTACATAATCCAGCACATCTTGTGCCAGAATACGGCCATTGGGGCCGGTACCCTTTACGCCGGACAGGGACACACCCTTTTCCCGCGCCAGCTTTTTAGCATAGCCGGTGGCGCGGATGCGGCCGTCCTCGGCAGTCTGCGCTGCTGCAGCAGGTGCCTGTGCGACAGGTACCGCAACGGATGCGGCTTCTGCTTTGGGGGCGGGCGCCGCTTCTGTCTTGGGTGCGGCACCGGCTGTCAGGCTGTCATATTCCTCTTTGGTGGCAGCGAGAACAGCGATGGGGCCGCCAACGGGCACGGTATCCCCTTCTTTGGCGGTAATATGGAGATAACCGCTGTCGGTACTCGCAAATTCAATGGTGTTTTTTTCGTTTTCAAACTCCATGATGGGGTCGCCCTTTTTTACAGCCGTACCCTCGGGCACCAGCCAGGAGGCGATGGTGCCTTCCACCATGGTCAATCCCGCACGGGGCATTACCAGTTCAATGCTCATAGCACACACTCCGTTCGGTTCAGCGATCCCGTGCCAGCTGTGCGCGGACAGCCTCTGCAATGCGATTGGCATCGGGGATCACATATTTTTCCATGGAAATGTTATAGGGCATGGGAACGTCCAGCGCAGCCACGCGACCGATAGGGCCGTCCAGCTCGTCATACAGCTCTTCCTGCAGCATGGCGGAAAGCTCTGCGCCGATACCGGCGGTCTTGTTGCTCTCCTCTGCGATGACCACATGATGGGTCTTGCGGACAGACTGGAACACGGTCTCCTTGTCAAAGGGAACCAGCGTGCGGGGGTCAATGACCTCCACGCTGATGCCTTCCTTTTCCAGCAGCTCGGCAGCTTCCAGCGCGCGGCGCACCATCAAGCCGACGGCAATGATGGTCACATCCTTACCGGAACGCTTGACATCGGCAACACCGATGGGGATGGTATAATCATCCTCGGGCACCTCACCCTTGGTCTGATACAGCTGCTTGTGTTCACAGAACAGGATGGGATTGTCCGAACGGATGGCGCTCTTCAGCAGACCCTTGGCATCCGCCGGAGTGGTGGGACAAATGATGGTCATGCCGGGGGCGTGCATAAACAGGCTCTCCACACAGTTGGAGTGCTCGGCACCGGCGCCAAAGGAAGAACCCATGGCACAGCGGATCACCAGCGGCAGCTTGTAATCTTCACCGTGCATAAAACGCCACTTGGCCACACAGTGGAAGATCTCGGTAAAGGCGACCATGGTAAAGTCGGCATACATCAGCTCTGCCACAGGGCGCAGGCCGGTGACGGCAGCGCCCAGAGCGGTGCCAACGATAGCCGTTTCGGAAATGGATGTATTGCGGACGCGCTGGGAGCCAAATTCTTCCAGCAGACCGCGGGTAACGCCGAAAATATTGCCAAATTCTGCAACGTCTTCGCCAAAAGTCAAAATTTTGTCATCCCGCCGCATTTCTTCCTTCAGCGCGGCATTGATGGCCTGAAGATAAGTCATTTGCATATGCTTTCCTCCTTACCCGCTTACACGTACAGGTTCTTGAACAGGTCTTCTGCCGTAGGCTCGGGGCTGGCGTCGGCATAGGCAATGGCTGCCTCCATCTTTGCCAGCAGCTCTTCCCGGATCCGGCTGAGCTGTTCTTCGGTGGCCACCCCCTGTGCACAGAGGTCGCGCTCCATCTTGGCGACGCAATCCTTCTTCCGCCATTCTTCGGTGACGGCAGCATCACGGTACTTGGCCTGGTCACCCTCAAAGTGACCGCGGACGCGGTAGGTACGGCAATCCAGAACGGCAGGGCCGTTGCCTGCGCGGATGCCATCCACCAATTCCTTTGCAGCTTCATACACCGCCAGAACATCCAAGCCGTCTACAGCCCGGGAAGGCATACCGTAAGCCGAAGCGCGGTCTGCAGCAGGATTTTCCACAGGAGAGCTAAAAGAAGAGGGGGTGGAAATGGCGTACTGGTTATTGTTACAGACGAACAGCACGGGCAGCTTCCAGATGGCAGCCAGGTTCATGGCCTCATGCACGGGACCCCGGTTGGAAGTGCCGTCGCCGTAGAATACATAAGACACGTTGTCGGTACCGGCCATCTGGATGGACAGAGCAGCACCGTCAGCCACAGCAATATCGCTGCCCAGTGTGCCGGAAAAGCCTACCATACCATGCTGGAGAGAGGTCATATGGAGCACGCCGCCCAAACCCTTTGCGTTACCGGTGGCCTTGCCCATCAGTTCGGCAAACATGGTCTCCAGCGGTGCGCCCAGAATCAGGCCTGCACCCACGGGACGATGGCTGATTTTGAACCAGTCACCCGGTTTTCTGGTAGCCATAACGCCGGTGCAGACCGCTTCCTCACCGATACCGCTGTGGATATGGCCGGGCACTTTGCCCAAGGCATAGACCTCCACCTGCTTTTCCTCGAACAGTCTGACCGAGAGCAAGTCACGGTAGAGATTGGTCAAAAATTCTGCTGTATATTGCATAAACAGGACTCCTTTCCGGATTTCTTCGGTTGCCTTTATTATTGCAGATTTCTGGAATTGTTTCAATATGCAAAATCGCTAAAGTCCCAGCCCGGTTTTTGACGGTATGACCATCTTACCATAAATTCGTATATTTTCGTTTCTGATAAAAAACTGCTAAAAATAGAAAGTGGCCGCTTTCGCGGCCACTCTCTCGTTAACACAACTTAAAACTTCGTACAACTTTTAAGGAATTAGGAATTCTTACTTGGTGAAAGCGTTGATCAGGTCGGCGGTCAGCAGATCGACGATCTCGGGATCGGTGTACATGGAAGCGGTAGCAGCCTTGAACTCGGCAACGGCCTCGTCAGACAGCTCGGTGACGGTAACGCCAGCGGCCTTCCACTTTTCGATAACTTCAGCAACACCTTCGCGCTGCAGCTTACGCTGATTCTCAGCAGCCTTGGCGCCGCATTCCAGAACGGTCTTCTGCAGGTCAGCAGACAGGGAGTCAAACAGCTCCTTGTTCATGGTGAAGAAGATGCAGTCATAGATACCGGTCCAGTTGGTGACGTGAGTCTGAACCTCAGCGATAGAAGCGCCGTCAGCGGTGGGGAAGGGGTTCTCCTGGCCATTGTAAGTACCAGTCTGCAGGCCGGTATAGACCTCGGACCAGTTAGCGTTGGACCAGTTGGCGCCCCACAGGTCATAAGCAGTGTTCAGGACCTTGCAGCCTGCGACACGGATCTTCAGACCCTTCATAGCTTCCAGGGAGTCGATAGCACGGACATTGTTGGTAACAGCACGGAAGCCGTTCTCGCCAATACCCAGCAGCTTCAGACCCTGATCCTCAACGACCTTACCAACAGCAGCACCGGCATCACCGGTCAGCTTGGCATCGACGTCCTCATAGGAGTCGAACAGGAAGGGCATAGAGACAACGTTCAGACGCTGATCGAAGTTAGCGTAAATGATGTTGGAGTGGGCAGACAGATCGATGGTACCATCGATAACGCCCTGGATACCTTCGGTCTGGTTACCGGCGGTCAGCTGGTCAGCAGCGTAGACCTGAACGGTAATAGCGCCATCGGTAGCTTCGCTGATCATATTGCCGAAGTCACGGCCCATATCAGCCCAGCAGGTGTTATCAGTAGCAGAGCAAGCGAACTTCCAGGTCTGCTGCTCGACTTTGTTGCCGCAGGCGCACAGAGCCAGGGCCATCATCAGAACGAGAGACAGTGCAACAAACTTTTTCATGGGTTTTCCTCCTTCAAATTGTTTGAGTTGTGTTATGTATCTGATACCACAAATCGTGATGACAGATCAAGTAAGGTTAAGTGCCGTTATTTGCCCAGCAGGATGGTGGAGGGGAACTCGATGTAGGTGACCAGCAGCAGGGTGATGACGCAGGCAATGATCATGGGCCACACGGCCTTTGACAGCGACGCGATCGAGACCTTTTTCTGATCGCGCAAGCCGGTCATCTTGTTGGTAACGCCGATGGCGACGAACAGGTTGACGCCGACGGGAGGCGTGACCTGACCGATTGCCAGGTTAACGGTGGACAGGACGCCGAAGTGGATGGGGTCGATGCCCAGCTGCATAGCAACGGGGTACATAACGGGGATGAAGATGTAGAATGCAGAGTTGGCGTCGACAAAGCAGCCTGCGATCAGGAAAATGATGTTGACGATCAGCAGGAAGACATACTTGTTGCCGGAGATGTCCAGCAGCAGAGCCTGAGCAGCCTGGGAGATACCGTGAACGGTACAGACATAGGAGAAGACGGTAGCGGCACCGATGATGATCATGATGGAGCCGGTGGTCTTACAGGAGTCAACCAGGATGGCGGGAACGTCCTTCCACTTCATCTCACGATAGATGAACAGGCCGACGATCAGAGCGTAAATGACAGAGACAGCAGCAGCCTCGGTAGGAGTGAAGATACCGCCGTAGATACCGCCCAGAATGATGACGGGAACCAGGAAGCCCCAGAAAGCGCCACGGAAAGACTTCCAGCGCTCGCCCCAGGTAGCCCTCTCACGAGAGGAGGTCAGACCCTTTCTGCGAACCTCGATCATGATAACGATGACCAGAGCAACGCCCATCATGATGCCGGGGATGATACCACCAACAAAGATGTCACCAACGGAAACACCGGTGATGGATGCATACACGACGAAAGCGATGGAGGGAGGAATGACGATAGCGATGGAGGATGCGGTTGCCATCATGGCAGAAAGGATATATTATGCTTAACATCGGATTAACCAG
>CAZVRM010000112.1:0-5620 GCA_964629605.1 uncultured Oscillospiraceae bacterium | reverse complement strand
ATCGACGAATGATCTGTTGGAAAGCATGAAATCGGACAAAATGGTAATTGGGAGGTAACCGTATCCCTTTTCCTTATCATTCAAAAGGATGAAATGTTTACAGGATCTTAAGGGCTTTTGCAGGCCACAAACGGGAAGATTCCTTTTCCAAAGCACCCATCTGGGTCTTGTTCAGTGATTCAAAGAGGGTGATTTCCACGCACTTGGGCTGCTCCTTCCATTTGCCGCACACGTTGCCGTCGATCAGCAGAGCGGGGAAGATGATGCCGGTGTTGTTAAAGATCTTTTTCAAGTGCTCGGGCGGCAGATAAAGGCTCTCTTTTTTCTCATATCCCAGCAAAAGCGGATCAAAGCCGGCCAGAAATACACACCGGGGCAGGGGCGGCAGCGGGACAGGCTGCAACAAATAATAATAGGTGCGCCCATCGCAGGTCAGTTGTTCTGCATTCAGTCCAGCCAGCAGCGTCCGTAGCTTTTTCTGCGGCCAACGGAAAAAGTACATGGCATCATGGAGCGTCACCGGGCCATAGTGAGTCACATATCGGCGCAGCAGTTCCGTCTCGGCTTGCTCACGGGGGAAAGCGGGCAGCGTGGGGCAACGGAGATAGGCTCGGTTCACATGGGCGCTGACGCACAGGACACCGCTTTCGGCCAACAGTCGGATGACACCACCCCATCCGCTGAAGACCCGTTCCTCCTCTGTTTCTGTCATGCCATTTGTGCGGCAGAGCATTTTCAGCGCATCACGGGAGATGGGCGTGTCACTTAATGCATCGGCTACCAACTGCGCAAAATACAGCATACGCTCTTTGGAAACAGCACAGTGTCCGTCATAGAGCCATTTGCCGTAATCGGTGTCAAAAATTCCCTCTACACCGGTGTAGGGGACATACAGCGGGAGATCGGAAGTGGGAAAAAGATGCAGTGTACCCCGTAAAGTCCAGGACTTTACACAGCTGTTGACAACAGCGCTTTCCGAACGGATGCGGAGGCTGTGGAGTGCATTGGCGGCATATTGTGCCTGCAGACCGCACAAATGGGATGCCGCAGTCAGACTGTTGGTGGGGGAGGTCAAATGCTGCGCCCAAAGCTGCCATTGCTGCAGCTCCTTGCGGCTTACTTCCACAGTTTGTCCACCTCACTTTCGCCGTGAACAGCGATGCCCTGCCGTTTGAGCAGTTCTGCGGTTACACCGTCGCCAGCCACAAGTGTACGGGAAAAGCTGCCGTCATAAATCTCACCGCTGCCGCAGGAGGGGCTGCGCTCTTTTAAAATGGCGCAAGAGCACCCATACAGTGCCGCCAAACGCAAAGCCTCTTCTGCGCCTCGGCGGTACTGGGCAGTCACATCTGTACCATTTTCGGTGAACACGCCGTCACCCTTCCGCTCTGCCGGGGGACGGGGCGTTGGCAATCCCCCCATCTGCTCGGGACAGACCGGGATGAGGGTATGCTCTGTCCGAAGGGAAAGCACCGCGGCATTTGGTTTGTTTTTGCCGTCATAGCGGCAGGGGCAACCCAAAAGACAGGCCGAGACCAGGATGGTCATTTTACCCGTGCCTCCCAATCGGCCTGCTTAAAGCCGGTCAGTACAAAATCGTCGCCGATAAGCAGCGGCCGCTTCACCAGCATACCGTCGGTGGCCAGCAGAGCAAATTGCTCGTCCTCAGACATGGCAGGCAGCTTTTTGGTCAGCTCCAACGCCCGGTATTGCAGGCCGGAGGTGTTGAAAAACTTCTTCAGCGGCAGGCCGGACAGGGCGTGCCAGCGGCGCAGCTCCGCTTCCGAGGGATTGTCCAGCTTGATGTCCCGCAGGTCATAGGGGATGTGGTTGGCATCCAGAAAGGCCTTTGCCTTTTGACAGGTGGAGCATTTGGGGTAGCAAATAAACAGCATATGCAAAACCTCCCGATGATTTTCTTTAGTATAGCACACAACGAACGGGATGACAACTTGGTGCAGTTTGTCAAAAAACTGAGTGTTTTATCTTGATTCTGTTGTAAAACTGCCGTATAATGAAAAAAACATATGTGTAATCTTATTTTATCAATCAGGAGGTCATCCTATGGGTAAGTTTGTTATTCGTAAAACCAATACCGGTATCAAGTTCGATCTGAAGGCTGGTAACGGCGAAGTGATCGCCACTTCCGAAGTGTACGCTTCCGAAGCTGCCTGCAAAAACGGTGTGGAGTCTGTCAAGAAGAATGCTCCTGTAGCCGCTGTGGAGAATCAGACTGTGGAAGGCTATGCCACTGAAAAGCACCCCAAGTTTGAGGTCTATACCGACAAGGCCGGCGAGTTCCGTTTCCGTCTGAAGGCCACCAACGGTCAGGTTATCGCTGTCAGCGAGGGCTATAAGGCCATTGCCTCCTGCCTGAACGGCATCGAGTCCGTTAAGAAGAACGCTCCCGAAGCTGAGGTCGTGGAGGAATAAACCATGCCCGAGGTAAAGGAACTCATCGAAAAGCTGCTGGATAAGGTTCAGAAGGACGATGGCATCAAGGAATTGTTCACCAAGGATCCCGTCAAGGCAGTGGAAAAGGTTCTGGGCGTGGATCTGCCCGATGATGTGGTCAACAAGATCATTGACGCCGTCAAGGCCAAGATCACCGTGGACGACGCCAAAGAGCTGTTTGGCGCGCTGAAGAAGTTGTTCTAAAATAAATAGCAAGTGCACCTGCTGCGGCGGGTGCACTTTTCTTATTCTTCGGGACGATATTCCAGAATGTCTCCCGGCTGGCAGCTCAGTACCCGGCAGATAGCCTCCAGCGTGGAAAAGCGGATGGCGCTGATCTTGCCGGTCTTAATGTTGGAAAGGTTGACATTGGAAATGCCAACCTCCCGTGCCAGCTGGTTGAGGGACATCTTCCGGTCGGCCATCACCCGGTCAAGGCGTAAAACGATGGGCATGATGCACCTCACAGGGTGGTGTCGGCTTCCGCCTGCAGCTGACAGGCGTAGTCGAGGATAAAGGAAAAGCTGCACACTACCAGTGGCAGGAGAAACCAGGCCAGGTTGAAATCCGGAGCAAAACTGCCGCCCTGCATAGACAACGCCCAACCCTCCAAAAGGGCTTTACCCAAAATGCAGAAAATAGAGATCAGCGCGATTTTCCGCATCCGCTTTACATGAGCGGGGTTGAAGGGCGTGTATTCCTGTGCAATCTGATGGAAGATGTTTCGTGCCAGAATCATACCCCAAGTGGCCAATGTATAAATCAGGATCATGCACAGCGTGAACATAATCAACTCATTACGGGAGCCGTTGGGCGCTTGACCTGCAATTCGTAGGCTGATATTGGTGGCACCGCCCAGCAAACCATACAGATTAAAGCAAGAAAGAAAGACACTGGAAGCGGGAAAAATACAGAGATAACTGAAAACTGCTGCGGTAAAACGGCTGGTTTTGCGGATTTTCTTCTGTAGTTCTGTCATAATGCATCATCCTTTCTGTTTCCACAATATCATGTATATAATCGTTTGTCAATGAATTTTTAATGATAAACGATAAATGGAGGCGCAAAAAAACACCGCAGTGGGTACTGCGGTGTTTTAAAACTCTATAATTTACAGAGCAGCCTTGGCCTTCTCCACCAGAGCGGTGAAAGCGGCCTTGGCGGCGGCGGCGATCTCAGCCAGCATCTTGCGGTTCAGATCGATACCGGCCTTCTTCAGACCGTTCATGAAGCGGCTGTAGTTAATGCCGTTCATCTTGCAGGCAGCAGAGATACGGGAGATCCACAGACGGCGGAAGTCACGCTTCTTCAGCTTACGGCCGACATAAGCGTAACGCAGGGACTTCATGACCTGCTCGTTAGCAACCTTGAAGTGGTTCTTCTTATTGCCCCAGTAGCCCTTAGCCAGCTTGATAACTTTCTTTCTTCTCTTGCGCGTCATCATCGCGCCCTTAACACGTGCCATGTTTTAATCCTCCTTCTGACTTAGGGTTTACTTGTAGGGAACCAGACGCTTCAGGGTGGGTGCAGTGGTGGCACCGGCCATGAAGGCCTTGCGCAGGTGGCGCTTACGCTTGGTGGACTTACAGCCCTTGATATCGTGGCGTCTGTTAGCGCTGTTCAGCTTGACCTTACCGGTCTTAGTGACAGAAACACGCTTCTTAGCGCCGGAATGGCTCTTAATTTTCGGCATAGTTGCTGCTCCTTCCTTCTTAACAAAAAGCGATTTGCTTAATTTGACGGTTACAATTTATTTCTTGGGGGCGATAAACATCAGCATCTGGCGGCCTTCCAGCTTGGCAGCCTTTTCGACAGTGCCAAACTCGGCGCAAGCTTCAGCGAAGCGCTGCATGACAGTCAGACCGATGTCGGTGTGGGCCATTTCGCGGCCACGGAAGCGGATGCTGGCCTTGACCTTGTCACCGGACTTGAGGAACTTTTCGGCCTGCTTCACACGAACGTTGAAGTCGGCCACGTCGATCTTGGCAGACAGACGCACTTCCTTGATGTCCACGACCTTCTGGTTCTTGCGGGCTTCCTTTTCCTTCT
Source organism: uncultured Oscillospiraceae bacterium (assembly GCA_964629605.1). GTDB lineage: Bacteria > Bacillota > Clostridia > Oscillospirales > Butyricicoccaceae > UBA4644. Next base: position 1,117 of record CAZVRM010000112.1, on the reverse strand, counting down.
TGGCCTGCTCAAAGCGGAACTTACCGTAGTCCATGACGCGGCACACGGGGGGCTCGGCCTTGGGGGCGATCTTCACCAGGTCCAGACCGCGCTGAACGGCGGTTTCCATGGCCTGCTGAATGGTAACGATACCCAGCTGGGAACCGTCGCTGTCGATCAGTCGAACTTCCTTATCACGAATCTCTTCGTTGATCTGATGCTCCAAAGTGCTAATGTTTGCACACCTCCTAAAAAATCAAAAAAACGGGCGGCAGATATGCCGTCCGAACAAACGCACCCACAGATCCCTTTGATGTCTGTGGAACACGGAATTGTTAACCTCTTCTAACGCAATGGAGGTGAGGACGGCAGTCCTGCTTTGTTTTACCTGATACACTATAACAGGGCAATGATGAAAAGTCAAGTGTTTTTTTGAATTTTTTCCCGACAAAAGAACATTGCATTTCACCCACGGATATATTATAATAAAGGTAACAAAAAAGCAAGTGGGAGGTTCCCAAAACATGAGCGAAGAATACGGTAACAACTTTGTGGTACTCACCGACGAAAACGGTAAGGAGATCGAGCTGGAGCATCTGGACACTGTGGAGCACAACGGCCAGACCTATATGGCCTTCATCCCCGCAGAAATGAGTCTTGAGGACAGCTATGAGCTGATCATCATGAAGACCGAGCTGGAGGACAACGGCGAAGAAATACTGGTGACCCTGGACGATGAGGACGAAGAGGCTGAAATGTTCCAGATTTTCTCTGAACGTCTGGAAGAGAGCTTCGAGGAAGAGGAAGAATAAACAAACAACAAAGCCCCGTCGGGCGGGGTGCGGATTCTTTTATTTAACCTACAATGTGTTATACGGGATTGCGGAGTCCAGACCCCGTTGGCAGACCTCCCGCTTCGGCGGATGTTGGGAGCTGACAAAAGGTTTGGCAGCTTGCCCACCTGCTTCGCGGGTTATTTAACACAGTCCGCATCCCGCCGGACGGGGCTGATTTTTTAAAACCGGACAGCGGCCCGCAGGGTCGCTTTTTTTTATAAATAAGGAGGATTCTGATATGGCAAAATTACAGTGGAAGCCGGGCACGCTTCTGGCGCCCGCCCCTCCCGCATTGGTCAGCT
>CAZVRM010000111.1:0-5664 GCA_964629605.1 uncultured Oscillospiraceae bacterium | reverse complement strand
GCACATAGTTGACGCAGCACACGATAAAGGCCACATCCATGGGGAACAGCTCGTGGGCAAAGCCGTAGAAGAAGCACACGATCACCAGAATCAGCGTGTCGGCCACCATAACGGTCTTGTAGCCCACCTTGTCGATGATCTTTCCCACCACAGGTGACAGCAGGAAGCCTGCCACCGAGCAGATGGCATGGAGCAGGCTGATGGCGGCGGCATTTGCGCCGTAAAACAGAATCAGTACATAGGGGCCGAAGGTAAAGAACACTTGCTTGCGGGCGCCGTAAAACATCTCCAGCATATAATATTTATGGTATTTTTTGTGAAAATAGAACCTGCGCTTGGTCTCGTCGGTGGTGGAACTTCCCTTGATGTGCAGGGAAAACACCGCGCTGATACCGGTGAGCACGGCGGCGGCAATGAAGAAGGCATTATAAACCCCTGCGCCTCCTGCCGTCAGCGAAAAGGCCGCCACGATCACCAGATAGCCCACCAGCGTGCCGATCTGGCTGGTGGAGCTTTGCACGCCCAACACCTGACCACCCTTGCCCGGATTGGCATATTCCAGCGCCAGCGTGTTTTTCATCCCCAGCTGAATGTGCTCACCCAGAGAATACATACAGATGGCCAGCGTTGCCAGCACCTTGGTGGGCGGCAGGACGGCGTGCATGGCCATACCGGCCAGCATGATCACCGCACCCACTTTATACAGGCTTTCTGCCGACAGCATATAAAAGGCCGCCAGAATGAACACCAGCAGAATACCCGGCAGTTCCCGGAAAAACTCGGTAACACCCCGGTCCATTTCCCCCATGCCCACGATCTCGGCCAAAAAGTTGTCCAGCATGCCCTTATACAGGCCGTAGGACAGGCCGGTGATGAGCACCGACAGCAGGAGGGCTTTGAATTGGGAGTTTTCTTTGAACAGTTCCTTGATTTTGGTCATGACATCACGCTTCTCTCTATAAAAACTTCCCTTAAGTTTGCATTATAACACAAATACCGCCCCGAAAGAAGACCTTCCGGGGCGGTTTTACTGTTTTTGCAGATCAGTCGTTGATCCAGCGGGGGATATTCAGATCGTCGGTGGTAATGTCGGTGGTGTAGGGGTTCAGATACTGATTCACATACTCCACCACCTGCTCGGCATCCAGATACACATAGGACTGGGTCTTGTACTTAGTGGCATTGGGGTTGGTCCAGTAGCCGGTGGTATAATAGGGCAGGGTATCGGAGGTCAGATCCTCATCAAAGTTCATCTTGGTTGCCACATTGGTCAGGAACCACACCATATTCTGCACGCTCATATTGGTGTCCACATTTTTATTGAACACCTCGATGTAGTCCTCGATCTGGGTGACCGAGAACTTCTGCAGCACCTGCTTCATGGTCGCCACCAAGAACTCCTTCTGACGGTTGACACGGCCAAAGTCGTTTTCCGAAGTAGAACGGAAGCGGACGAACTGCAGGGCTTCGTCACCCGACAGTACCCGGTGACCGGCAGGCAGATTGATGTCGTAGTCCGGGTTCAGATCGGGATGCACCATGTCATAGGGCACTGTGTATTCCACGCCGCCGATCAGGTCGATGACCTCTTTAAAGGCCGCCATGTCGATGGCAACATAGTAGTTAATGGGCACGCCGGTCAGCTCGGTGACCTTCTGACACATCATTTCGGCCTCGCCCCAACCGTACATGGCGTTCAGCTTGGGGATACTGATGGGTGCGTCCACCTGGGTATCACGGTTGATGGAAACCAGTCGCACCTTGCTATTAGCGCTGTCCACCGAACACAGCATCAGGGTGTCGGTGTTATAGCCGTCCATGGTGCCGGCCAGCAGAATGGAATACCAGCCCTTTTTCATCTCTTTGGCAGGCTCCTGGGTATCCACCGTGGTATCCACAGGCATCTGGGTACTGTCCTCAGGCTGTGTGTCGGTGGGCATCTGCACATTGGTATCGTTCTGGATGGTCTGATCGGTATTCGCATTGTTGTTGCCAACGGTGTTCCTCTGGTCGGGCGGCGTGGTAAAGAACCAGATGCCCCAGATCACCAGGATCAGCAGGATAGCCAGAGCGATCCACAGGCCGATATGCTTTTTTCCGCCGGAAGCTGCCGGGCGGGATGCTTCATATTTTCCCATAATCATTCTCCTGTTATGTTCAAAACGGTATTTTACTCTTAGTTCCAACAAGTATATCACAGTTCCGACGGTGATTCCACAGGTTTTTCCTTAAAAATTCCTAAAATTTCATATTTTACATTCCGTTCATCCTGTGTTATGATGACTTAGACCGGGTTTTTTCCAAAAAGTTCCCGGAAATGGAGTCTCTCATGATCAATGATTTTTTATTCAGCATCAACGCCACCCTGCCGGTGTTTGCTGTCATGGTGCTGGGCTTTTTGCTGCGAAAGGCAGGCTTCCTCACCGAAGGCTTCTGCAAAACGGCAAATGCTCTGATGTTCAAGCTGTGTCTGCCCGTCATGCTGCTGCGGCAGATGGCGCAGATGCGCCCTGCCGATCTGGTGGACGGGGGCTTTCTGGCCTACGCCTTTTGCGGCACGCTGGTTTCGGTGCTGGCAGTGTGGCTGTTTTCCCGAAAGTTTCTCAAGGACAAGCGACTGGTGGGTGCTTTTGCCCAAGGCAGCTTCCGTGGCAATACCGCCCTGTTGGGCACGGTATTTCTGGAAAGCATCTGCGGCAGCCGTGCCTATGCGCCGCTGATCATTCTGGCGGCAGTTCCCCTTTATAATGTGCTGTCGGTGATCATCCTCAGTCTGGAGGCCCATGGCGGCAGCCGACTGGACAAGGCCCATTTGCTGTCAGCTCTCAAGGGTGTGGCGAAAAACCCCATTCTGTGGGGCATTTTTCTGGGTCTGCCCTTTGCATTTTTCTCCCTCCCCATCCCCGCGGCAGCCGACAAGGCGCTGTCAATGCTGGGTAATCTGGCATCTCCCCTGTCGCTGCTGGTCATCGGCGCGGAGTTCCGCTGGGAGGCCGCCTTACGGCGCAAAGGCCCCACGCTGGGCGCATCGGTCATCAAGCTGGTGATACTGCCCGGTCTGCTGATTCCCCTTGGCGTACTGCTGGGCTTCCAAAAGGATGCGCTGGTAGCGCTGCTGGTGATGAGCGGCACACCCTCGGCGGTCAGTTCCTACATCATGGCGCAAAACATGGGCAACGATGGCGTGCTGGCCAACGGCATCGTGGCGGTGACCACCCTGCTTTCAGCCGTGACCATGACCGGTTGGATCTTTTTGCTGCGCACTTTGAATCTGATTTAAGAAGGCGAAACTATGCTCAATAATTTTATTTACAGCCTCAACGCCACCCTGCCGGTGTTTGCCGTCATGGTGCTGGGCTGGATCCTGAAAAAAATCAATTTCCTGTCGGAGGAGTTTATTCGGGTGGCCAACAGCTTGACCTTCAAGGTGGCGCTGCCCTGTATGCTTTTTCTGGACATTGCCGAGATGGATCCCTCTCAGCTGTTGGACGGTCGGTTTGTGGCCTATGGTTTCATCGTGACGCTCATCAGCATTTTGGGCATCTGGGCGCTGGCAAAGTTTTTTATGAAGGACAAGACCCAGGTGGGCGCTTTTGTGCAGGGAGCCTACCGCTCCAGCGCCGCTGTGCTGGGCATCGCCCTCATCACCAATGTCTATGGCAACGCCGGCTATGCCCCCTTGATGATTCTGGCCTCGGTGCCGCTGTATAACGTGTTCGCAGTGGTCATTCTGGTGCTGGAGGCGGGCGGCGGCGGCAAGCTGGACGCAAAGCGGTTGAAAAACGCCGCCCTCAACGTGTGCAAAAACCCCATCATTCTGGGTATTCTGGCTGGTATGCCCTTCGTTCTGTTCCAGTGGCATATCCCCGCCATGGTAGACAAGACCCTGTCCATGCTGTCCAATCTGGCAACACCTTTGTCCCTGATTGCCATCGGTGCGGCCTTTGACTGGGGCGATGCTCTGAAAAAGGCAAAGCCCACCATCGTGGCGGCTGCAACCAAGCTGGTGATTTTGCCTGCCCTGTTCCTGCCGGTGGCGGTGGGGCTGGGCTTCCGGGATGCACAGCTGATGGCCATCCTCATTATGCTGGGCAGTCCTTCCACGCCCAGCGGGTACATCATGGCCAAGCAGATGGGCAACGACGACATTCTGGCAAACGGTATCATCGTTCTGACCACCCTGCTTGCGGCAGTGACCATCACCGGCTGGATCTTCCTGCTGCGCAGTTTTGGATTGCTGTAAGAAAAGGGGCTTGTTGCACAATGCCACACCTTCTGTCATTCCGAGCAAAAATGCCGCCAAATGGCGGCATTTTTGCTCGGAATCCGTATATTTCAGCATAGGAAAACGGATTGCCACGGCCTGTTTCACAGGCCTCGCAATGACAGAGCACATTTTGCAACGCGCCCTTTTCTTATCTTCATCAAGCCTTTGCCCCCTGTGCGTCCCGCTCTTTGTCCAGATGCACATTGCGGAAGTACAGCAGCATATCAATGGTGATGGCAACCATATTAAACACATAGAAGAAGGCACCCAGCCAGAACAAAAAGCCCAGCGCTGCGCCGTCAGCCATCTGCCACAGCATCACCTTACGGGTAATACCGAAGATATAACCCACCCAGATGAACACCTCGAACAGCAGGCTCTTTCCCTTTGCTGTCCGGGAGATCCAGGACTTGCGGATCGAAATCGGCCAGGACAGACCGAAGCACAGGATCATCAGCGCTTCCAAACCATTGGTCAGAAAATCCATATATGTATCCTCCCTTTATTCTGCACCGCGGATGAAGTCTGCGATCTGGTCAAAGAACTGACCGTCGGTAAGGTTCTTGAGCAGTTCGATGTAGAAGTCCATGCCGTTGTCACTGTTGGTGTTGATGACCACGGCTTCCTTGGTGCTCTTGTCCCAGATGGCAAAGGACTTGAAGCCGGAGTTGTCGCCCCAGTGCCACAGCACGTTGGGATCCATATCGGGGATGCCGAAGCCCAGACCCCAGTGGATGTTGCCGTCGGCCTTATTCTGGGCAGAGGTCATCTCTGCAAACGCCTTATCGGACAGGCCGCCCTGCTCGTTGAGCATGGCGCACAGGAACTTGGCGTACTCAGCGGAGTAGGAATACAGCGACCAGGCGGCATTGGGCTCGGGAGCGTTGCCGGAAACACGGCGCTCGTTCCTCACCTTGCGGATGGAGCCGTCCTTGGCAAAGCCGATGGAAAAGGCGGCGTACACGGCGGGCGTCCAGTAGGCAGTGGAGCTCTCCATGCCGAACTTGCCGAAGAAGCGCTCCTGGAACAGCTCGTTCATGTTCTTGCCCTCGATCTGCTCCACCAGCTTCTGCAGCAGGAAATAACCCTCACCGGAGTAGCTGTACTTGGTGCCGGGATCAAAGAGCATATCCATGGGCTTGGCCTGCCAGTTGGGCAGACCACAGCTGTGACACAGGCACATCCGGGGCGTGACGCTCATAAACCGGGGATCGTTGGACCAGGGCTCTTCCTTCAGCAGAGGAGCGATGGGGGTATCCAGATCGATCTTGCCCATGTCCACCTCCTGCATGGCCAGCAGGGCGAACAGCGACTTGGTCAGCGATGCACATTCAAACAAAACACCCTCATGCATGGGAGTGCCCTGCTCGTTGCGGACACCGTAAGCCTGGCTCCAC
>CAZVRM010000110.1:0-5745 GCA_964629605.1 uncultured Oscillospiraceae bacterium | reverse complement strand
TGGACGATGCCGCCCACAGCTATCGGGGCAACCCGGGCGGACGGGTGAATGTCCAGTACGGTCCCGGCGGCTTTGCCTATATTTATCTGATTTACGGGCTGCACAGCTGCATGAATGTGGTGGCAAACGCCCCCGGCACCCCCGAAGCGGTGCTCATTCGGGCGTTGGAGCCCACCGATGGGCTGGAGCTGATGCGCGCCCGCCGCCCCAAGGCCAAAAAAGATACCCAGCTGTGCTCCGGCCCGGGCAAGCTGTGTGCCGCCCTGTCCATCACCCGGGAGCAGTACGGGCTGGATCTCACGGGGGATACCCTGTGGATCGAGGATCGGCAAACCGAGCCGCCCATGGCGGCAAGCCCCCGCATCGGCGTGGAATACGCCAAGGAATGTGGCCAAAAACCCTGGCGCTTTACCATCCGGGACTGCCCCTGGGTCAGCGTCAAGCCTTTGAGAGGAGAATCCCTATGACCGAATATGAACTGAATGCGTTCCAGTCAGAATTTGACCCTGTGGAGCTGTCCGAGAGCCTGCAGGAAGACGGCAGCACGCAGAACAAGGCCAAAAACTTTGCCCTGCTGAAAACCTCCGGCTTTTTGGTGTTTTCCAAAGGCCCGGGGCAGGTTTCCGTCCTGAACAGCAACAAAAAAGAGGCCTTTATCCCCGCCTTTACCTGTCGGGAAGAGCTGGAAAAGTGGCCCTTTGACCGGGACGAGATTATCGAAATGCCCTTTCATATGCTGCAAACCATGGTGGAGAAAAATGCCCGTCTGGACGGTATTGTGATCAATCCCTTCGGCAAGGCGCTGACCCTGCGCCGCAGCCATCTCAGCGACATCAATCATACCCTCCGTGCGGCAACGCCCCGAACCGAGCTGAAAATGAAGGCCACGCTGGATTATCCCATCGGCCTGCCCATCGCCGTTCGGGAGCTGATGACCCAGCATCCCGAGGTCTATCGGGTGTGGCTGCTGGCTGCCCATTCCGCGGGCGACACCGCCGACCACAAGCTGTTTGTGGTGGACTTCGACGGTCAGCCCAAGGACTTGTTCCCCCTGCTGGCGCAGGCCGTCAAGCTTTATCTCCGGGAGGGCGAGCAGCTGGAGATGGTCAAGGCCGACATCCGTCTGCTGCGCGCCGCCGAGCAGGCCAGCCGCCCCATTTATGAGAAGGCGTGACCCATGACCGACATTTTTCTTTCCCATTTTTCCCGCTACCCCAAAATGACCCCGCAGGATGCCGTCAAGCTGCTGTACCAGAGCGCCTTTGGCCCCGGGCATCTCATCCGGGACGAGGCCGCGGCTCGCGCCCGACTGGAAGAGGAACTTGCCTCCACACCGGAAAGCGACACGCCGCTGCTGGAGGACATCGGCGGCGGCTACGTCCGGCTGTATCTTGGCGCTGCGAAGGCGCAAAAGCGGTCAGCAGACGAGATTTTTGCCCGGTTTTTGGCCTCGGCGCAGGCAACTTGTCCCGGGAAAGCGGTTTTTGAAGAAGGTCTGTCCCGTTTGGAAGAACTGACCGGGCAAGGCCGCGCGCCCTTCTCTATGCAGGCGCTGACCGATTATCTCACCCAGTACCGTGCAGCAGGCTGCCCTATGGTATCCCACAGCGACACCTATCGAGAATGCTATCACCCGGCCTATCGTGTGGTTAAACAGATCGAGTGCCCATGATATAAAAAAGTCGACTCAAGCGAGTCGACTTTTGCTTTATTGTCCGTCATTGGCGGCAAAATACGCGCCTGCCGCCATAATGACCAATGCTGCCCAGAACATCAGCCCGGGAATCTGGCGGAAGACCACCAGTGACAGCCCCACACCGATAAAGGGCGAAATGGCGTACCATGTGCTGGTTTTTGCCGCGCCAAGGGTGCGCTGGGCATAAATATAGAAGAAAATACTTAACCCATAGGCCACAAACCCCAGAAGCAGGGCGCCCAAAGCAGGCAGCAGCTGCGGCAGTTGATCTCCGCATACCAGCGCAACGATCATCGCCCCCAAGCCCGAGCCAAAGCCCTTGACCACCACGATCTCCAACGGGTCTTTTTCCGACAGGGCACGGGTACAGTTGTTTTCCAGACCCCAGCAGCAGCAGGCCAGCAGCACCAGCAGCGAACCCAGGGAAAACTGCAGGTTTCCGCCGCCCTCCAGCGACAGCACGATGCTGGACAGCGTCACCAGCCCGATGGCCAGCCACAGCCGTTTGGAGATGCGCTCCCGGAAAATCAGCAGCGCAATCAGCGAGGTGGCAACGATCTCAAAATTGTTCAGCAAGGAGGCGCTGGCTGCCGAAGTTCCGGTCAGTCCCAGCATCAGGAAGATGGGGGCTGCCACATCCAGCACCACCATTGCCAGGGTATAGGGCAGCTCTTTTCGGGTCAGCGGTGCCTCGTGAGAAGATTTTCCCATACTTTTCTGCACCAGCCGCAACAGCAGCATACCGCTGCCTGCACCCAGATACAGCAGAGCCGCCATCATTCGGGCAGGCACCTGTCCCAGCAGCACCTTGGATAATGGCGCGTTCAGCGCATACAGGGCGGCAGCCAGAATGGCAAAGCCCACCGCCCGGGCTTGTGTGGTTTTGGTCTGTTCCATGGCGATTTCCCTCATTTCCTGTGGTTTCGCCATCATAGCATAGACCTCTCTGGCTGTCAAGCTATGCCATTCGTTCCAACTGTTGCTTGAAACAGGCCTCCAGAGCAGAAAAATCCACGTGCGGCCGATAGATGGCCTCCATCTGATCGTGGAGGGCATGGGCGGCGGCGATGTGCTGTACCGCATCCTCCAAAAGCTCCTGTTCCAGCTTGCCCAGCAGACGCAGCCGCCCCCGCGCCTGCCGCAGGCTCTCCCCCGCCGCCATGGCATCCAGCCGGATGGTTCGCGTGGGCGCAAAGGGCAGCTGCCCCTCTGCGTCGGTGACGAAGGCCAGATCACAGTCGGGCAGGATCAGGTGGCGCACCCGCTGGGGCTCCAGTGGGTCCATACAGGCGTACACCAGCTGTCCCCGCGCCAGCGCCCCGTCCCGCAGCTGCTCCAGCAGCGTCTGTCCCAGACCGTAGCTGTCCCGCAGGGCGATGATCCGCCGGGCGCTCTGGGTCACGGTATCGTAAAAGCACAACAAACCTTTGGGCGTGATGCCGTCCAGAAACCGCAGCCGCAGCTGACCGAGGCACTGTTTTTTGGGGATCTCCCGGTGCAACAGGCCTGCCGCCCGCCGTTCGGGTCCCTGTTCGGGCAGCAAAGCCATGACAGTCTGCCGCCGTTCCTCCCGCACCTTTGCCGCCGCGGCCAGCGTGCGGTAAGCACCTTCGTAATGGGCTTTGGAGGCTGCTTTCAGGGCGTACAGCGCCTCTTTTTTCCCCTCCAGTCCTGCCCGATCCACAAAGGCCGGCAGCGCCAGATAATCCCCGTCGCAGCCGGGAAACAGAGGCTCAAACACATGGGGCGCGGTACCGTCCAAAAGAACCCGGTCAGAAAGCACTGCCCCGTCCAGCGAGTCGGGATCGGAGGAGCAGTGGATGTACTCCTCCGCGCCGCCCAGCCCCTCGCTGAGCGTCCGGATGCAAGTGGCCTTGCCGCAGCCCGGCCCGCCCTTGATCACATAAAGCCGCCGGGGTGCTTCCTTTTGCAGCTGCGGATAGAGGGAAATGAAGCCCTGACAGGAGTTTGCCCCCAGAAAAAATCGCATTGCCATAAAAAACGTTCCTTTCGGTTGATGGTTTTGCCCCAGTCTATGGCATCGCATTGACAAATGTGCCGCTTTCGGGTAAAGTATTACCATCCCGAATCTTTTAGGAGGAACCTGTTATGTCTAATATTATCAAAGGTAAAATCGTGCTGGAAGGCGGCTCTGCCATGTCCTTCGAGCTGTATCCCGATGTGGCTCCCAAGTCTGTGGAAAATTTTGTCAAGCTGGCCGAAAGCGGCTTTTATGACGGTCTGACCTTCCACCGTATCGTCCCCGGCTTCGTCATCCAGGGCGGCGATCCTCTGGGCAACGGCACCGGCGGCCCCGGCTGGCACATCCCCGGCGAGTTCGCTGCCAACGGCTTTAAGAACGATCTGCAGCACGTCCGTGGCGTTCTGTCCTGGGCTCGCGCACAGGATCCCAACTCTGCCGGCTCTCAGTTCTTCATCATGGTGGACGATGCTCCCTATCTGGATGGCAACTACGCCGCCTTCGGCCGTCTGACCGATGGTCTGGACGTTGTGGATCAGATCGTTGCCGGTCTCCATGGCCGTAAGCCCGTGATGCAGACTGTCACCATCGAAAAGTAAGCAAAAAAGCACCCTTTCGGGTGCTTTTTCATTTGCTTTTTACAAGTAAACGTGGTAAAATCTTATGTACGGTTTTAGTCGGTGTGGCGGAATTGGCAGACGCAGCAGACTTAAAATCTGCCGATGGAAACATCGTACCGGTTCGATCCCGGTCACCGGCACCAAAAAAGGACTTGCAAGTTTTGCAAGTCCTTTTTGTTTTTACCAAGTAATGCTTCCCAAAATCACCGGGCCTTTTGCGCCGGTGGCGGCAGGTAGGTTGCCGGGACGGCGGTTCATGGTCTCGTAGCCCAGCACGGCAAAGGCCACCGCCTCCTTGGAGTCTCCGGGCAAGCCGGCATCCTCGGTGCGGCCGATGCGGCTGGAGGGCAGTTCCTTCTGCAGCATGGCAGCAATGGCAGGATTGCGTGCACCGCCGCCGCACAGCAGCACCTCGTCGGGCAGGGCGGGCAGGAAGTTCTTATAAGCCTCGGCGGTAGAACGGGCAGTAAAGGCGGTGAGAGTGGCCAGAATATCCTCCCGGGACAGGCCTTCCATCTCTTTCAGATACACATCGCACCGCTGGACGCCAAACAGCTCACGACCAGTGGATTTGGGGGGCTTTTTTCCGAAATAAGGCTCCTCAGCCATCCACTTCTGCAGGAAATTCTCCTGTACTTTGCCTGCAAAGGCCATTTTTCCATCCATATCGCAGCGCATCTGCCCCTGGGTCAGCACCTCGGCAGCCCGATCCAGCAGCATATTGCCGGGGCCGGTGTCAAAGCCAAAAGCCTCACCCTTGCCGCCGGCAGGCAGCCAGGTCACGTTGCCGATGCCGCCGATGTTTTGGACGGCACGGGACAGGGTGGGATGGCTCAGCAGCAGGTTGTCCACAAAGGGCACCAGGGGCGCGCCCTGACCACCGGCAGCCATATCCCGGCTGCGGAAGTCGGACACCACGGTGATACCGGTGCGCTCTGCAATGACGGCAGGGTTGCCCAGCTGCAGGGTGGAGGGGACACCCTCGCCGGAATTGGGGGGGATGTGCCACACCGTCTGGCCGTGGCTGCCGATGAAATCCACCTGTTCGGGAGTCAGACCGGCGGCCTTGACAGCCTCTAAGGATGCCTTGGCGAACCATTCCCCCAGGGTGAAGTTCAGCTGGCACAGGTGATCCACCGTGCCGGTTTCGGGGCGGAAAGCCTTGAAAATATCCTGCCGCAAGTCAGCAGTCATGGGCAGGGTGACAAAGCTGAGAAGCTCCCAGTCCAGTCGGGGCGGTGCGCCCTCAAAGCGCACGCAGGCGGCGTCAATGCTGTCGGCACTGGTGCCGCTCATCAAACCGATGCCGATCATTTGCAGGTGTCCTCTTTGTCGATGGCGGACAGCAACTCTTCCACGATGCCCTTACGCACCTTTGCCATGGAGCGCTTTTCCCGACCGGGATACACGTCGTTGGTCAGGAAGGCGAAGGCCAGCTCACGCTCGGG
>CAZVRM010000109.1:0-5756 GCA_964629605.1 uncultured Oscillospiraceae bacterium | reverse complement strand
GTGCCGTCTTAAAGCCGGTCTCATGCATACCGCCTTCGGTGGTATGGATGTCGTTAGCAAAGGACAGCAGGATCTCTGAATAGCTGTCGTTGTACTGCAGGGCGATCTCCGCCTGAGAATCCTCCTTCTTGCCGGATAGGTAGATGACGGAGGGATGCAGAGCAGTCTTGTTCTTGTTGATATGCTCCACAAAGGAACGGATGCCGCCCTCGTAGCACATATCGTCCCGGCGGTTTTCCTCGCCCTCAGGCTTGATGCGCTCGTCGGAGATCTCGATCCGGACGCCGGCATTCAGGAAGGCCTGCTCCCGGAGGCGCTTTTCCAGCGTATCATAATCAAATTCCAGCACCTCAAAGATCTGGCCGTCGGGTTTAAACACGATTTCAGAGCCATGCTCCTGCGTCTGGCCGATGATGGTCATTCCCTGAGTCACATGACCCCGCTGGAACTTCATCTCGTGGATCTTTCCGTCCCGGCAGACCCGTACCTCCAGCCACTCGGACAGGGCATTTACAACCGAGGCGCCAACGCCGTGGAGACCGCCGGAGACCTTATAGCCGCCGCCGCCGAACTTACCGCCTGCGTGCAGCACGGTGAAAACCACCTCCAGGGTGGGGATGCCCATCTTGGGGTGCTTGCCCACGGGGATACCGCGACCGTTGTCGGTGACCCGGATCACATCGCCGGGCAGAATTTCCACCTCAATATGGGTGCAGAAGCCCGCCAGCGCCTCGTCGATGGAGTTGTCCACGATCTCATACACCAGATGGTGCAGACCACGGGAGCTGGTGGTGGCGATATACATACCGGGGCGCTTGCGTACGGCCTCCAGGCCTTCCAGCACCTGAATTTGATTTTCGTCATACTGGGCAGCGTCTGCCCGGGTGACCACATCTTCTTGCATAAAAACCTCCGCGTTACTCGCTCAATTCCACGCCGGACAGGGCATCCACGCCCTCTTCCAGACGTTTCAGCAGTGTTTTGCTGCTGATCTGGGAAATATACACGACAAAATCACCGTTTTCACGGCAAACCACCGCCGACTTTGGCAGTTCGTCGGTGATCACATAGACCTTACCCGCCTTTTCGGCGGCGGTCAGATAGTTTCGGGTGTGCCGGCTCCAGGTAGCGGTGTCCATGTCAAAGACCACGATAATGCTGTCCTCGGCAACCGCCACGTCCCGGCCAAGATGTAAGAACATAAAAACTCTTTTCTCACAGCCTGTCATTGTGGGGAAACGGATTGCCACGGCCTCCGGCCTCGCAATGACAGAATTTTATGTCATTCCGAGGAGCGCAGCGACGTGGGAATCCGTCCTCTTTTGATGACAATTTTCTTTTACAAAAGGATCAAATGACTGTTTTGGAACTCCTGCCGCTCCTCGCAGCAGGTGATGATGGACTGTCCGCCCATGGTGTGACTGGCCACAAAGGCCTGTCGGGGCGCGTCCAGTTCGGAAAGCACGTCATCCAGCAGCAGCACGGGATATTCCCCCGTGTCCCGAAAAAACAGCTCCCGCTGGGCAAATTTCAGTGCCAGCGCCGCCGACCGGGTCTGCCCCTGAGATGCAAAGGCTCTGGCAGGCCGCCCGTTGATGTCCAGTTCCACATCATCCTTGTGCAGGCCGGACAAACAGGAGCCCGACTGCAGCTCTGCCAGCCGGTGACTTTCCAGATGCTCCCTCAGCTGTCCCTCGATGACAGAAGTGGGCGCAAAGGGGTCGGTGACGGTGCTCACCGTCTTATACCGGAGGGTCAGGGTCTCCTTTCCCCCCGAAATGGCCTCATGGAGCTTGCCGCACTCCTCCGAAAGACCCCGGCAGAACTTTGCCCGATAGCCCAGCAGCAGCGCGCCGATCCGGGCAAGCTGGTCATCAAATGCCTCGATGAGCTGCACCGAAGGCCGGGGCTCTTCCTGCTTGAGCAGGCGGCTTTTGCTGTCCAGCAGCTTTTCATACCGTGCCAGCAGATCGCCGTAGCGCGGTCTGATCTGGCAAATGGCGCTGTCCAGAAAAACCCGCCGCCCCGAGGCCGGCCCTTTGATCAGATACAGATCCTCGGGAGAAAACAGCACGCAGCGCAGATACTCGCTCAGTTCCAGCTGCCGCTGCTTTTTGACCCCGTTGACCCAGATCTGGGAACGGCCTGCCGCCGGAAGCTCCAGCTGCAGCTCATGAGAGCGTCCCCGGGTATCCACCTGGGCTTTCAGCAGGGCTTTCGGGCTGTCCCACCGCACCAGCTCGGCCTTTTTTGCCGCACGCCAGGAGCGGACACCGGTGAGCATCCAGATGCTTTCCAGCAGATTGGTCTTTCCCCTGCCGTTGTCGCCGCAGATGATGTTCACATCGGGAGAAAATTCAAACCCGGCGGCATCATAGCTGCGAAAATCCCGGAGGGAAATACTCTGTAAAATCATTGTGCAGTGATTTTCAAAAGGGTGTCGCCCACGGCAACTTCATCGCCGGGACGGACTTTTTTGCCCCGCATAGTGCAGACTTCACCGTTGAAGAACACAATGCCCTCTTCAATGATGGTCTTTGCCTCACCGCCGGTCATGCACACGCCGGCATATTTCAGCAGGCTGTCCAGCTTGATAAATTCGCTTTTGATTGCAATTTCCTGTGCTTTCATGGGTTATTCTCCTGCTTTCAGCCGCACGGGCAGCACCAGATAGATATATTTGTTGCCTTCCACCGGACGCATGGTGCAGGGGGACAGGCCGCTCTTCAAGCCCAGAATGAAGGTTTCGTCCTGGCAAGCCCGGAGAGCATCCAGCAAATACCGGTTGTTGAAGCC
Source organism: uncultured Oscillospiraceae bacterium (assembly GCA_964629605.1). Taxonomy (GTDB): domain Bacteria; phylum Bacillota; class Clostridia; order Oscillospirales; family Butyricicoccaceae; genus UBA4644. Next base: position 2,960 of record CAZVRM010000109.1, on the reverse strand, counting down.
GATCTCCACCTGTGCGCCGCAGTCGGGGATGATGCACTCGTCATAGCTGCGACCCAGAGCGGTGGTACAGGACAGCTTCAGCCGGTTGCCGTCGAAGTTGCAGCGGACGGGATTTTTCAGCCGCTCGGAAATGATCAGACTGACGCGCTCCACGGCGGAAATGATTTCCGACCGGTCAAGCTCGATGTTGATGGGCTGCTCTGCGGGGATGGCGGCACGCCAGTTGAGGAACTCGCCCTCCAGCAGACGGGTGGTCATGCGGGTGTTGTCGAACTCGAACAGAGCGTGCTTTCTCTGGGGATAAACGGTGCACAGGCTGTCCTCGTCGGGCAGGATGCGGTACAACTCTTTCAGCGACTCACCGGGAACCACGAAGCTGAACTTTTCCTCTTCGCCGATCTCCAGCTCTTCCTGGCGGACAGCCAGGCGATAGCCGTCCACGCTGACCATCCGGAAGGTGCGGCTTTCAATTTCAATGAGAGAGCCGGTGATGATGGGTTTGTTTTCATTTTCGCCAACGGCGAACAGAGTGCCGGAGATCATTTCCCGCAGAAGGCTGGAAGGCAGGCTGAAGCACTCGGCCTGATCCACCGAAGGCATTTCGGGAAATTCCTGAGGATCGGAGGCGATCAGATTGAATTCCGAAGCGCCGCCGCGAATGGTGGCCATCAGACGATCATCCACCGTGATTTCCACCGAGTCAGAAGGCAGTCGACGAACGATGTCAGAGAGAATTCGTGCGTTGAGCACAACAGATCCCATCTCTGCCACTTCTGCGCTGAAGGTCTTCTGGATGGCAGTTTTGTAATTGAAACCGCTGACCGTAACCGAGTTGGTCACTTCCAGCAACAGGCCTTCCATAACGGGAGAGGTACCTTTGGCGCCGACAGCATGACTGCAGACCGAAACGGCTTCATTCAATGCACTTTTTTCACAGGTGAAACGCATGATGGCGTCACTCCTTTCTTTCTTAAGAAACAAATTCTATATAGTCGTTATAGTAGGGGCTGTGGAATCTGCGGAAAATGCCGCTTTCCCTTGCAACTGCTGGTTTTTGGCCTGCACAGGGGGGTGTTGAAAAGTCACAGTTTTTTCCGAAACTTTTCACAGGCAAATGTTTTTCACAGTTTCCACAAAGTTTTTCACAGGTTTTTGTGGGTTAAGATTTCAACAAGTCATTATTTGCTCTGAATGTTCTTTTTCAGATCGTTGACGGTGTCCCGCAGAATTTCGTTTTCCGACATGGACTGGGTCAGCTTGTCAATGCCGTACATAACCGAGGTGTGATGCTGTCCCAGAATGTTGCCGATCTCGGGGAAGGACATATTGCAGAGCTCCCGCATGAGGTATTCGGCCACCTGTCGGGGCAGAACCACTTCCTTGTTGCGAGCCTTGCCGGTGATTTTTTCCACCGGGATGGAATAAAACTCCGAAACCTCTTCCAAAATCATCGTGGGCGTGGGATTGAGACCGGGACGCTCCTTGAAAATATCCTTGATGGCGTTCTGTGCCATGGGCAGGTCGATGGGGCTTCCCATCAGACCGTTGATGGCGGCGATCTTCTTGACGGCGCCCTCCAACTCACGAACGTTGTTGGTGATGTTTTCGGCAATGTAGGCCACCACGTTTTGAGGCATGTCCACACCCAGATTGTTAGCCTTGGATTTGACCATGGCCATACGAGTCTCCAGATCGGGGGACTGCACGTCGGCCAGCAGGCCGCTTTCAAATCGGGTCTGCAGACGATCACTCAGGGTGGCGATCTCCTTGGGAGGCCGGTCGGAGGTGAGAACGATCTGCTTGTTGGCCTGGAACAGCGATTCAAAGGTGTGGAAGAATTCCTCCTGCAAGCTCTGACGGCCGCTGAGGAACTGCACGTCGTCCATCAGAAGCAGGTCGGCCTGCCGATACTTGGCACGGAAGTCGGCAAAGCCCGAGGTTTTGACCGCTTCCACCATTTCATTCATGAATTCTTCGCTCTTGATGTAAACAATGCGGTAGCTGGGGTGCTTTTTCCGCAGAGAATTGGCGATGGCGAACAACAGGTGGGTCTTGCCCAGACCGGAGCCGCCGTAAATGAACAGCGGGTTATACAGTCGGGCGGGATTGTTGGCAACAGCCAGTGCCGCCGCGTGGGCGAACTTGTTGGAGTTGCCGACGATGTACTTTTCAAAGGTATAACCGGCGTAAACGCTGGAGTCGCTCTGCAGCCGCCAGCTGTCGGCCTCCGGGCCGAACACATACAGCGGTTTGAGCGGACGACCCATCAGGCCGGTGATGATGTCGGAAACATTATTGGTAAAACGGTTGTTCAGCGTATCCCGGAACAGCTCGCTGGCGGCCTCTATCACAAACAGATCATCCTGAATGGTGATGGCTTCGGCATTGGTGAACCAGGGATCCACCAAAACCTCACCCATTTCCGCGCGCAGCTGCCGGAGCACCGCATCCAGCAGCGCTTCAGGCGTATACATATTCAAAATCCCCTTCTCTGAAAACAAAATCTCAAAATAAAAACAGCCAATTTATTATACCACATTGACTTCGCCAAAATCAATAATAATATAGCTATATATAATAATATATTCCTTATAATAAAAAAGAAAAAAATCCCTCGAAAGTATGCAAAAAACATTTGGTTTTTCCGAAAAAAAACGAAAACTTTCCGAAAAAGAAAAAAAATAATTTGAAAAACAATAAAAATTATGAAAAATAGGGGTGAAAAATTCAAAACACTCTGCTATAATAACTACGATTATTCTATTTGTTCAAAATAAAATGAATTTTCACATTATATTACAAGGAGAGATTGCAATGCACAAGTATGTCTACCTGTTTAAGGAAGGCAACGGTTCCATGCGTGAGCTGCTTGGCGGTAAGGGTGCCAACCTGGCTGAAATGACCAACCTGGGTATGCCCGTGCCTCAGGGCTTCACCATCACCACCGAAGCCTGCACTCA
>CAZVRM010000108.1:5436-5769 GCA_964629605.1 uncultured Oscillospiraceae bacterium | reverse complement strand
GCCGGAGACGATACCGGCGGGATCGCCGATGGCCTCTACGGGAACCACATAGTCGATGTAAGTTTCGTCGATGGAACGCTCGGTCAGAGGATAGGGCACCAGATTGTCGGTGATGACGACCACCTTCTTGGCGTACATGGCATCGGCGTAGGCATAGCCCAGAGAGCCGCAGGCAGACTTGCCGATCTTACCGGTGCAGTTGCCCATGGTGTCGGCGGTGGGAGCGGCAATGAAGGCCACGTCGATGGGGGTCTTGCCGGAGACGATGTCGGCAGGACGGCCGCCGTGGGTGCGGAACTCCACGGGAGTGTCCATGATGCCGGCGGAAATGGC
>CAZVRM010000108.1:0-5426 GCA_964629605.1 uncultured Oscillospiraceae bacterium | reverse complement strand
GCAGCACAGCTTGGTGACCACGCCGCAGCGGATGTGGTCGATCAGGGGCTTGTGGCAGTCAAAGACAGAGGAAGCGTTGACGGTCAGGTTCTTGATGCCCTTCTGAGCCAGCTCTTCCATGACCATGTTCAGAACGAAGTCACCGTTGCGCATATGGTGGTGGAAGGAGACGGTCATGCCGCTCTGGACACCGGCCAGCTCGATGGCTTCCTTGAGAGAATGTACGACTTTATCCATTTAGTTTTCGCTCCTTCCCAGGCCCAGCTCTTCGGCGGCCTCGATGGTCTGCTTGGCACGGTTGACGATGGGGGCATCGATCATCTTGCCGCGGAGAGCGATGGCACCACGGCCCTGCTCCTTGGCGATGCGGATGGCCTCCATGACCTCGTAAGCGTAATCAATGTCACGCTGAGAGGGGCTGAAAACTTCGTTGATGACGGGGACATGACGGGGGGAGATGGAGGCCTTGCCGGTGAAGCCCAGAGCCTTGGCCTTCTCGGTGTCGATACGGATGCCCTCGTCGTCGTTGACGTCGGTGAAGGGGGTGTCGTAAACATCCACGCCGGCGGCGCGGGCGGCGGCCACCATACGGCCGCGGGCGTAAGCGATCTCCTCGCTCTCCTTGGTGCGCTTGCACCGCAGGTCGGCGGTCAGGTCCTCGGCGCCCAGGAACAGAGCGGCCACGCGCTTGGAGGCGGCGGCGATCTGGAAGGCGTTCTCCAGACCCAGAGCGGTCTCGATCAGGGGGATCAGCTTGACGGTGTTGCGCTCATAACCCAGCTTGTCCTCCAGCTCGGACATATAGGCATCCACGGTCAGAACATCCTGAGCGGTAGAGGTCTTGGGGGGCATGATGAGGGTGGGCTTCAGCGGCAGGATGGTTTCCAGATCCTTCTTCCAGAAGTCGGTGTCCACAGAGTTGATGCGGACGATGGTCTCCACCTTGGAGAAGTCCAGATAGGTCATGGTGTTGCGGACCAGAATGCGGGCGGCATCCTTCTGGTCGGGGGCGACGGCGTCCTCCAGGTCGAAGATGACGGCGTCAGAGCCCAGGACGTCACCGTTCTGGATGACGTTGGGGGTGTTGCCGGGCAAAAACAGCATAGAACGGCGCATTCTCAGTTCTCTCCTTTCGCACGCAGGATCGCAGTCTCGATTCGGGCGCGGAGGACACACTCCAGAGCGCCCCGGTCGTCGATGCGCAGGCAAACATTCTGCAGGCCGAACTGGTCCAGCATTTCACCGGCGACAGCGCGGATGGAGTCACCGAACTGGGCTTCCACCACAGAGGTCAGCTGGATCTCACGACCCTCGGCGGGAACCAGTTCCACCAGCACGTCGCTGGATTCCATGGTACCGGCAGAGGCGGGTTTCAGTACTTCACTCATATTTCAGCATCCTTTCAGATTATGACATACTAAGCCATTATTATTTGAAATTATACGCCCATGTTCGGCAAAATGCAACTATTTGGGCAAAAGAAAAATGCAGGACTACGGTAACAGCGATAGGACGGCACTTTACCTTGGCCATTCGGAATCCTTGGGCAGGCCAAGGATATAATCGGCGGACACGCCGTAGAACTCGCAAAAGGCTTTCAGCTTATAAATACCCATTTCAGCTTCACCCCGTTTCCAACGGGTGATCTGCTTCTGATTACAGCCGATGGCGCGGGCAAGATCTTCTTGATAAGTGTCATGGTCGTCGATGATTGCTGCGATTTTTTCATAGATTTCCATTTTTTTCACCTCAAAAAAAATCTACCACAAACAGACTAAAAAGTCTTGACAGCAGACTTATTAGTCTGTTAATATGCCGATGGAGGTGATTTCATGTACGTATTGCACGATCTTTGGAATGGTGAACTGTATCCGGCAGAGGATAACTGTCCTACGGATGAAGACTACCGAACGGCACGAAAATGTCTGCTGGAGCAGGAAGAATTGTTCTGGAAAGATATTTCTCCTGCGGGGAAACAGGCCTACGAAGACTTTCAGGACGCACGGAGCGATTTGATCTGGCGGGCGGAACAAGATGCCTTTGTCCAAGGTTTTTGTTTTTTTGGGGGGGTACAGCTCATGCCGGACGTGCTGGTAGCGGAGAAACAGCAAAAAAGGCCGTAACACTCGTCACGGCCTTTCTTTACAGCATCAAAAAGGGATGGCCCCCTCTGACGCGGGGCTGTCTGCGCCAGCAGACTGGGGGGAGAGAGCGGTAAACGGTATCGTTTCCCAATTTGCGTGTATTTCAAGCAGTTCTCTCCCTCCGCCCTTCGGGCACCTCCCTCATCAGAGGGTGGCTTTTACAGTATATGTTAATCGTCCTCTTCTTCGTCACTTTCCAGCTTTTCCACGCGGATCTCCTGGACACGGCGCTCGTCGGTGTCGGTGATCGTCACCTTCCAGCCGTCCATTTCAAAATTGTCGCCCTGCTCGGGTACCCTTTCCAGCTGTTCCATGACCCAACCGGTGATGGAGGCGCTTTCCACCTCGTCCTCGTCGATGTCCATCTTATCCAACAGCCGGTACAGGTCGGCGTTGCCGGACACCGTCCAGATATTATCGCCCTCGCTGCGGATGTCTTCCACCACCTCGTCGTGTTCATCCCAGATCTCGCCCACCAGCTCTTCCAGAATGTCTTCCATGGTGACGATGCCCAGGGTGCCGCCGTAACCGTCGTTCACGATGGCGATGTGGGACTTCCTCATCTGCAGTAGCTTGAGCAGATCGGAGATCTTCAGGGACTTGGGCACGAAAACGGGCTCGGACATGATCTCGGAAATATCCTTGCCGTGCATGATGCAGTCGTTGTAGAAGTCACTCTGGTGGATCACGCCCACGATGTCGTCGATGTCCTCATCGTAGACCAGCAGACGGGAGAAACGGCTCTCGTCAAAGACCTTGGAGATCGCACGGGCATCGTCGCGGATGCAGACGGCTTCCAGATCCACACGGTGGGTGAGAATGTCCTCGGCATCCCGGTCGGTAAACTCGATGGCAGAGCGCAGCAGCTCATGCTCATCCTCGTCCAGACCACCCTCCTGCTGGACTTCGTCCACCAGCATCAGCAGCTCTTCCTGGGTCATGCGGCGGTCGTCGTCGCTGTGAACCAGCTTACTCATCAGCTTTTTCAGCTGAGTGAACAGGAAAGCAAAGGGGGTCAGCACAACCATCAGCACCCGCAGGAAGGGGGCCGAAAACATCGCAAAGCGCTCGGGGTTTTCCTTGGCAAGGCTCTTGGGGGTGACCTCGCCGAAAATCAGAATCACAATGGTGGAAACCACAGTGGAAACGGTAGCTGCGCTGCTGGCACCCTTCAACAGGTCGATGACCAGTACGGTGCAGAGGGAGGAAAAGGCGATGTTCACGATATTGTTGCCGATGAGGATGGAGGTAATCATCTTATCGTACTTGTCAGAGAGCTCCAGCGCCAGAATGGCTTTTTTGTCACCCTTTTCGGCAAGCACCTTCAGACGGGTTTTGTTCAGCGAAGAAAATGCGGTTTCGGTAGCCGAAAAATAAGCGGAAAAGGCCACCATAACAGCCATAATCAGAATCGGAGTTGTCATAATAAATCGTAGTTCCTTTCAAAATAAGTGATGTGAAAATATTGGCGTTTCCTGTTTTTTCTCAGTGACGGAATCTTCCAAAACGCAAAAAAGCATACCTGTCCCCTGCAAAATGGGTCAGATATGCACGCACACAACACATATGATCGTCACTACAATCGCAATTATCACTGTCCATTTGGACGATAGGACCTCCCTTCAAATAATATCAGAACGTATCATAGCAGAACTCGGTGGTAAAGTCAAGGGAAATGCACATACTAAGCTCATTCTGATACAAAGGAGGAAACGTATGGGGAAATTTATGTCCGGGCTGGGCATGGGGATGATGGCCGGCGCCTGTGTGGGGCTGGCCGCCGCCGGTATGATGAGCGACGCGGAGCGCCGCAAAATGATGCGCAAGGCCAAAAAGGCCGTGCATACCGTAGAGGATGCCGCTGCAAGCATGGGTTTGATGAAATAACAGAAGCGTGTTGAAAATGCGCTCTGCCATTGCGAGGCCTGTGAAGCAGGCCGTGGCAATCCGTTTTTCTTGCCGGAAGTGCGGATTCCCACGCAAAAATGCCGCCAAATGGCGGCACTTTTGCTCGGAATGACAGGGGTGTGGCATTTTACAACACGCCCTTATGATTTGGGTGCAACTTACTTTGCAGCTTCGTCAGCCGGCAAAGTAATGGTGCCGTGTTCGGCCTCATATTCCCGAACGATCTTTTGCAAAACGCTCTCCAGCCAGTTGTTGAAGGAGCGGTTCTCCTCGTCGGCGATATACTTCGCCTTCAAATACAGGTCATCTGCCAGTCGGCAGGAACGCATGGCACGGTGGATCGCCATAGTCAAAACCTCCTCAAAATGTTGCCCACAGGGGTTTGTGGAGAGTGAAAAAAGATTAATTCGCACTGTTGACAACCTGACTGCACTGTGCTATATTAAAAGTGCAATCAAAGTGCAATCACTTTTGCGCGAGAGCAATGATTCGCTTACAGCAATCCGAACAGAAGCATGGCCAGAGCCGCCACCACGATCAAAATCAGGATGCAGGGCAGACCCAGACAGAGAAAGGCGGTGCCGACCATCACCAGACGCTCGGAAAAGCTCACCTTCAGGTCAGCCTTCTGCAGTTCCAGCTTGCGCTCGGCCTCCTGCTCCTCGCTTAGCTCGGGCAGAGAATTGGAAAAGGGAAACTTCATGCCGCCCTCTTAGTGCTGCTCGCGGTTGGACTTGCGCTCCATCTTGGGCATCTCAAAGAGATAGCTGCCGTCCTCGGCCAGCTTCTTCTCGGGGAAGTGGCAGGCCAGGAAGTGACCGGGCTCGATCTCACGCAGCTCGGGAGGAACGCGCTTGCACTTTTCGCAGGCCATGTAGCAGCGAGTGTGGAACTTACAGCCTGCGGGAGGCTTGATGGGGCTGGGGATGTTACCCTCCAGAATGATGCGCTCCTTCTCACCGGAATCGGGATCGGTGGTGGGAATGGAGGACAGCAGAGCAACGGTATAGGGATGACGGGGATCGTCAAAGATGGTAGCTGCGTCGGCCAGCTCAACCACGTTGCCCAGATACATGACGCAGATACGGTCGGAAATGTAACGGACAACAGACAGGTCGTGGGAGATGAACATATAAGTCAGATGCTCTTTCTCCTTCAGCTCCTGCAGCAGGTTGATGATCTGGGACTGGATGGACACGTCCAGAGCGGAAACGCACTCGTCGCAGACGATGAACTTGGGGTTGACCGCCAGAGCGCGGGCGATTGCCACACGCTGACGCTGACCGCCGGAGAACTGGTGGGGATAGCGGTGCAGCATATACTCCTGCAGGCCGCACTCCTTCATGGTCTTGACAATGTGATCACGCATGGCCT
>CAZVRM010000107.1:0-5893 GCA_964629605.1 uncultured Oscillospiraceae bacterium | reverse complement strand
TATGTTTTCCCGTCCTTTGTGCAGGATTGCCGATAATGATTTGGCGAAAGCCATTGGAATGTCATAAAATCAACAAAAAGCAGCATGAAAATGCTGCTTTTCGCTAAAAACAAGCTGAAACATCTGTTTTTTCAATCGGAAATAATTGGGAATTTCTTATAGGCTGCAGGGCTGCAGATTTCCCGTTCCGTTCAACACCATTGCCCGGTCAAATCCGGCAGCTTTGGCATACTGTGCCGCTTGTTCAAAAGCAAACAGCAGCCCATCGGTGTTGTGGGCGTCGGCTGTGAGGATCACTTCCCCGCCCAGTTCCTTCCAGCGCTTCAGCAGGAAGGGTGCGGGATAAAACTCCTCCCGATAGCCACGTGCCACGCCGCCGGTGTTGATCTCCAGCGCCTGCACCTTTCCGGCAGCCGCCTCCAGCGCAGCCAGCGCGGCAGCGCGGTAACGGGGATGGGTTTCGTCAAAAAAACCACCGTCGCCGTTGAGCTTTTTCAGCAGATCAAAGTGCCCCAGAATGGTGGGGCGCTTTTCCGCCACCTGCGCCACAGCGGCAAAATAAGCCTCTGCCATAGCCAGACCGTCGCCGTCAAAATCTTCAAGGGCGGCCTGCAGCGTCTCCAGATTGTGATCCACCGAATGGCGGATGCCGCTTTTGGGCCCGGTAACATAGTGGGCGCTGCCGATGGTATAGTCCCAATCGGTGAGGTTTTCATCCGACCACTGATCCCATTCCAAACCGCACAGGATGGTGAGCTTTCCGGCGTATTCCTCGTTCAATCTGGCGATCTCCTGCCGATAACGGGCGGTGTTTTCCTTTGTCATGCAGTAGCTGTCGTCGTGAGGGGTGTGGCTGTGACCCGACAAGCCCAGCACCTTGATGCCCTGTTCCACCGCAGCTGCCGCCATCTCCGCAGGGGTGTTTTTGCCGTCGCACAGGTTGGTGTGACAGTGGACGGTACATTCCAGAAAGGTCATTTCATGCGCTCCTGCTTGATCTTTTTGTCGATGACGTGGCGTTTGCTTTCTTCGGCAATGATGTCCTCCAGAGAAATGCCCATCTCCACCATCAGCACCAGAAGGTGATAGGCCAGATCGGCGATCTCATAGACCGTCTCTTCCTTGTCGTTTTTGGCGGCGCCGATGAGCACCTCGGTACACTCCTCGCCCACCTTTTTCAGGATCTTATCCTTGCCCTTTTCAAAGAGGTAGGTGGTGTAGCTGCCCTCTTTGGGGTCGGTCTTACGGCCTTCGATCAGCCGATACAGGCCTTCCCAGCTGAATTGCTTGACCTCATCACTGACATAGACCTCGTTGAAGAAGCAGCTTTCGGCACCGGTATGGCAGGCAGGGCCGTTTTTGACCACTTCCACCACCAGCGCATCGCCGTCGCAGTCGGCGGTGATGGAAACCACCTTCTGCACGTTGCCGGAGGTTTCGCCCTTGCGCCAGATTTCCTGACGGCTGCGGCTCCAGAACACCGTGCGGCCTTCGGCGATGGTCAGCGCCAGCGTCTCGGCGTTCATATAGGCCAGCGTCAGCACTTCCTTGGTATAGTGATCCTGCACGATGGCAGGGATCAGTCCTTTTTCATCGTATTTCAATTCCATAATGGTCTTCCCTCTTTTACAGGCGCATTTCCACGCCGTTTTCCCGGAGATACTGCTTCAGCCCCCGGATCTCCACCTGTTTGCTGTGGAAAATACTGGCTGCCAAGCCGGCATCCATGCCTTTGTGCTGAAACAGCTCCACAAAATCTTCCTTTTTGCCTGCGCCGCCCGAGGCGATGATAGGCACGTTGACCCGCGCCGCCACAGCGTCCAGCAGTTCCAGATCAAAGCCGTTCTTCACGCCGTCGGTGTCGATGGAGTTGATGACCAGCTCACCGGCGCCGTTTTTGACGCCCTGTTCGATCCAGCTGAGGGCGTCGATGCCGGTGTTTTCCCGGCCGCCCTTGGCAAACAGCATAAACCTGCCGTCCACCCGCTTGATGTCGCAAGACAGCACCACGCACTGGTCGCCGTACTTTTTGGCTGCCTCGCCGATGATGGCAGGATTGCGGATGGCACCCGAGTTGACGCTGACCTTGTCGGCGCCGCACTTCAGCACCCGGTCAAAATCCTCCAGCGTGTTGATACCGCCGCCCACCGTCAGGGGAATGAAGATCTCGCTGGCCACCCGGGTCAGAATATCGGTGAACAGGGTGCGGCCCTCCACGCTGGCGGTGATGTCATAAAACACCAGTTCATCGGCGCCGGCAGCATTGTAAAACCGGGCCATCTCCACCGGATCCGCCATGTCCCGCAGACCTTCGAAGTTGGTACCCTTGACCACCCGTCCGTTCTTCACGTCCAGACAGGGGATAATGCGTTTGGTGATCATTTTGCGCCCTCCTTTTGTACCAGCTGTACCGCACGCTGCAGATTAAGCTTTCCGGTATACAGCGCCTTGCCCAGAATGGCACCCCAGACGCCCATTCCTTCCAGCTCCACCAGCTCATTTTCAAAGCTGATGCCGCCCGAGGCAATGATGTTCAATCCCTCGATGGCAGACAATTCCCGATACAGCTCCAGATTGGTTCCCCGTTCGGCACCGTCCCGGCTGATGTCGGTGTAAATCACCGTCTGCACGCCGGCATCCCGCAGTCTGCGGCAGAAGTCCACGCCTTTTTCGGCAGACAGCTCCTTCCAACCGTTGATGGCCACATAGCCGTCCCGGGCATCCACGCCCACGGCGATGTGTTTGCCGTATTTTTGCGCCATTTTGGCAGTAAAGTCAAAATCCTTTACAGCGATTGTTCCCAGGATGCAGCGCTCCACGCCCAGATCCAGATAACGCCGGATGCGCTCCTCGGTGCGGATGCCGCCGCCCACCTCTACCGAAAGGCCGGTGGCCTGTACGATGCTGCGGATGGTTTCAAAGTTGGCGGTGGTGCCGTCCTTGGCGCCGTCCAGATCCACCACATGGAGATTGCGTGCGCCGGCAGCGGCAAAGGCCTTGGCCTGGGCGGCAGGGTCTTCGCCATAGACCGTCATTTTGTCGTAATCCCCCTGAAACAGACGGACGACCTTGCCGTCACGCAGGTCGATGGCAGGTAACAATTCCATATGCGCCCTCCTTACAGCTCACCAAAGGCGCGCAATAGCCGCAGGCCGGTGTCGCCGCTCTTTTCCGGATGGAACTGGGTGCCCCAAACCAGACCCTGCCGCACCACGCCGGTGACGGTGAGGCCGTATTCACTGGTGGCAAGGGTAGAAGCTTCACAGTCCTTGCCGTAGAAGCTGTGGACGTAATAAACACACTCCCCGTCCTTCACATATTTGAACAAGGGATCGTCCTTGACGATTTTGAGGGCGTTCCAGCCGATATGAGGAACTTTCAGCGTTTTATCCTGAATATCCTCCGTCATGGAAGCGATTTTTCCGGACACAAAACCCAAGCCTTTATGGATGCCGTACTCACAGCTTTCGTCGAACAAAAGCTGCATTCCCAGACAGATGCCCAGCAGGGGCTTTTTCTGGGTTTCTTCCCGGATCAGCGGCACCAGACCGGTATCCACCAGCTTTTGCATCGCATCGCCAAAAGCACCCACGCCGGGCAGAATGATCCGGTCGGCCTTGCGGATCTCCTCGGGGTCGCCGGTGATCTTGCTCTCCAGTCCCAGATAAGCCAGACTGGAACGCAGGCTGAACAGGTTGCCCACGCCGTAATCAATAATCGCGATCATAAGCCGCCTCCTTATACCAGCGTTCCCTTGGTGCTGGGAATCTCGTTTTCAAACCCCGGCTCAAAGGCCACCGCCTGACGCAGCGCCCGAGCCATGCCTTTGAAGCAGGCCTCTAAAATGTGATGGGTGTTCTCTCCTGCCATCTGCTTAAAGTGCAGGGTGCTGGGACAGTTTCGGATGAAGGCCAGCCAGAACTCCTTGCCCAGCTCGGTGTCAAAGTTGCCGATCTGCTCGGCGGGCAGGGTCACCTGCCAGCCCAGATGGGGTCTGCCCGACAGATCTGCGGCGCACAGCATGAGGGTTTCGTCCATGGGCAGGATCATGCTGCCGTAGCGGTTGATGCCCCGCATCTCGCCCAGCGCCTGGGCAAAGCAGCGACCCAGCGCAATGCCGCAGTCCTCCACCGTGTGGTGGGCATCCACCTGCAGATCGCCGGTGCACTGCACCGTCAGGTCAAAGCGTCCGTGCCGTGCAAACAGCTCCAGCATATGATCCAGAAAGCCGCAGCCGGTCTGCACCTGTGCGGTGCCTTTGCCGTCCAGCGTCAGGGTCATTTCGATCTGGGTTTCTTTTGTATTTCGGGTGACGGATGCGCAGCGCACGGTCATCCCTCCTTATGTTCAAGATTTTATGCGCCCAGCTCTTTCAGGGCGGTCAAAAGGGCTTCCATCTGCTTCTGGCTGCCCACCGTGATGCGCAGGCGGTTTTCCAGACGGGGCTTGTCAAAGTGACGCACCAGAATTCCCCGCTCCTTCAGCTTGCGATACAGCTCGCCGCCGGAGATCCGGCTGCTTTCGGCAAACAGGAAGTTTGCCTTGGAATCGGTAAGGGTAAAGCCCATGTTTTTCAGTTCGGCAGCGGTACGATCACGGGTCTGCGCCACCGTTTTGGTGCAGGTTTGGAAGTATTCCTCATCCTCCATGGCGGCAATACCGGCCAGACAGGTGAGGCGGTTTACGTTATAGGGGTTGAAGCTGAACTTGATGCGGTTCAGATCGGCGATCAGATCGGGGTGACCCATGGCAAAGCCCAGCCGTGCACCCGCCAGACTGCGGGACTTGGAGCAGGTCTGCACCACCAGCAGATTGTCGTACTTGTCGATCAAGCTAACGCAGCTCTCGCCGCCGAAATCCACATAGGCCTCGTCCACGATGACCACATGATCGGGATTCTCCTGCAGCACACCTTCGATCTCCTGTACCGTCAGGCACAGGCCGGTGGGCGCGTTGGGATTGGTGATCATGATAGTGCTGTCCAGCCCCCGGTAAAGGCTCAGATCCACCGAATAGTCCTCCTGCAGCGGCAGGATCTTCGAGGGTACATTCAGCATGGAGCACCAGGTTTTGTAACAGCCATAGGTGATGTCGTTATAGGCCAGCGGCGTGTTTTCATCACAGAACGCACGAAGCGCGAACCACAGAACTTCATCGCTGCCGTTGCCCACGGTAATCTGCTCCGGCTGTAGACCGTAGCGCTTTGCAATGGCGGCGATCAGCGCCTTGCAGTCGGGGTCGGAGTACAGGTACAGACGAGAGACTTCTTCCCCGGTGATGGCCGCCACCGCTTTGGGGCTGGCCGGGAAGGGACTTTCGTTGGTATTCAGCTTGATGTACTGCATATCCTGAGGCTGCTCCCCGGGAACATAGGGCTGTAAAGCTTTTAAGCTTTCGGTAAAAAAGCGGCTCATTTGCAGCCCTCCTCTTCAAACCGGACGGTGACGCTGCGTGCGTGGCCTTCCAGCCCCTCTTCCCGGGCAAAGGCGGCAATGGAATCAGCCACCTGCTCCAGCGCGTCACGGGTATAGTAGATAAACTGGGATTTTTTCACAAAATCATCCACGCCCAGCGGGCTGGAGAACCGTGCCGTACCCGAGGTGGGCAGGGTGTGGTTGGGTCCGGCGAAATAGTCGCCCAACGCCTCCGGGGCGTTCTTGCCAAGGAAAATGCTGCCGGCATTTTTGATGCGGCTGAGGATGGCAAAGGGATCATCGGTACAGATCTCCAGATGCTCGGGGGCGATGCGGTTGGCGGTGTCGATGGCTTCCTCCAGAGAATCGCACAGCAGGATCTTGGAGCTGCCCTCGATGCTCTTTCGTGCGATGGGCTCCCGGGGCAGCAAAGTCAGCTGCCGCTCCACCTCGGCCTGAACAGCCTGTGCCAGCGCTTC
>CAZVRM010000106.1:0-5908 GCA_964629605.1 uncultured Oscillospiraceae bacterium | reverse complement strand
GCATTTTGACTGGGTACCACCCCACGAGGCCGGCGATCCGCTGTCCTTCCGCCGGGGACTGGCAGTGGCCATCTGTGCATCCGATATGTGGGACAAGGGGCTGGGCACCCGTGCCCTCAAGGCTTTCATGAATTATTATCGGGACGAGGCCGGGGTAGAGGAGTTCTATCTGGAGACCTGGTCTGGCAACCATCGAATGATGCGCTGTGCTGAAAAGCTGGGCTTCCGCACCTGCCGCCGGGAACCGGACGTCCACACCGTGGGCGGAAAGAAATACGATGCCCTGGTGATGTGCAAAAAATAAGAAAAGGGCTCGTTGCAAAATGAGCCCTTGGTCATTGGGTATTTTGCACTGAAAAATGGTAGGGCTGCCAGCCACTATCGGTATTCCAGGATAGCCCCACACCGGTTGAATCGGTAGGACTGCCGACTACGATACGCTTCTGCCCACCCTGCAAAGAGATCTGAAAGGTGTCTTTTGCACCCAGCTTTCCGAAAAAAGTGGGACGAAAGGTCAAATAAATCGAATTGCTGTCTTTTTTTACCGACATGGAGCGAATATAGCGATAACTCGTCCGATCGCCGGCCGAAACACAGATGGTCATGGTTTGTCCGTCGTCAGAAAGATAAAAATCATCAAACTCTACATCTTTTACAGAGGCAAAGGCGCGGTTCAAAAAAAGCGGCACCAAAAAGTACAGCAAGGATGCATAGGAGGGTTTTTCCTGCTTCATAGAGGAGCGTGAACACAATATCCATCAACTTTTTGATCATTGTTTTTCTCCGTTCTGAACAAAAAAGGGAGCGCCACGGCGCTCCCCTTGATGATTTTATTCCTTCACCAGAACCTTTTTCAGCTTGGCAAAACGGGGCAGGCCGTTCTCCCAGGCATAATCGGGCTCACCCTGAATCAGGGGCATGGCATAGGCGGCAAACTCGGCCTTGATGCCGGCGCCGTCCTCGGTGATCCACTCCACAGGGAACTTGTGCTCGGTGTTGGCGGTGGCGGTGAGGGGCACCAGCTTGACATGGGGATTGTAGCCCTCGCCCTCGGCGCGCTCAATGGCTACCATCTTGTCGGTCTCGCCGGCGATGGCAGCCTTGACGGCCTCGGCACCCATCCAGGCGGCCTCTTCCACGTCGGTCTTGCTGGCCAGATGTGCGCCGCAGCGCTGCAGCAGAGAGAACTCGATGGCACGGGTCTTGGCACCCAGGCGCTCCTTGACGGCCTGCGCCAGGTAAGCTGCCGCGCCGCCCATCTGCTTGTGACCGAAGGCGTCAGCCTTCACGTCCTTCTGGCCGTATTCGGCGATGAAGACGCCGTCCTTGTCCAGAATACCCTCGGAAATAGCCACGAAGCAGTTGCCCTTTTCCTTCCAGATGCGCTCCACGTCCACCATGAACTTCTCCAGATCAAAGGCGACCTCGGGCAGATAGATCAGATCGGGGCCTGCGCCCTGCATGGTGGCCAGGGAGGCGGCGGCGGTGAGCCAGCCGGCGTTGCGGCCCATGCATTCCACGATGGTGACAGCGCCGGTGTCGTAAACATAAGCATCCTGATAAATTTCCATGCAGGAGGTAGCGATGTATTTTGCGGCAGAGCCGAAGCCGGGGCAGTGGTCGGTGCCGTACAGGTCATTGTCGATGGTCTTGGGCACGCCCATAACACGGCACTCATAGCCCACAGACTGCATATACTTGGAGATCTTGTTACAGGTGTCCATGGAGTCGTTGCCGCCGTTATAGAAGAAGTAGCGCACGTCGTACTTCTTGAAGATTTCCAGGATGCACTTGTAATCGGTGTCGTCCACGCTGGCATCCTTCAGCTTATAGCGGCAGGAACCCAGGGCAGAGGAGGGGGTGTTCTTCAGCAGCTCCAGCTCCTTCAGATCCTCCTGAGCGATGTCGTACAGGCGGTCATTGAGCACGCCCTTGATGCCGTGGGCTGCACCCAGCACACGGGTGATGCTGCCGCTCTCCAGAGCAGCCTTAAAAACGCCGTAAGCGCTGGCGTTGATGACAGAAGTGGGGCCGCCGGACTGGCCGAAAATACAGGCTCCGCGAAGTTCCATAAAGTTATCCTCCTAAAAATTTCGGATTTGAGTATAGTTTAACATAATAAAAGGCGGAAATCAATGTTGCAACCGGACGAAAGGGGTGGTAAAATAAGAATAATCGTAATATAAGGAGGACAAACCTATGCCTTTGGTCACTACGAAAGAAATGTTTGAGAAAGCTTATGCCGGCGGTTACGCCATCGGTGCTTTCAACGTCAATAATATGGAGATCATCCAGGGTATCACCGAAGCTGCCCAGCTGGAGAAATCTCCCGTCATCCTGCAGGTGTCTGCCGGTGCACGCAAGTATGCCAAGCACATCTATCTTACCAAGCTGGTGGAGGCTGCCATCGCCGACACCGATCTGCCCATCGCCCTGCATCTGGACCACGGTGAGAGCTTTGAGGTCTGTAAGTCCTGCATCGACGGTGGTTTCTCTTCCGTCATGATCGACGGCAGCAAGTACAGCTTTGAAGAGAACATCGCCATCACCAAGCAGGTCGTTGAGTATGCCCACGCCCGAGGCGTCGTCGTCGAAGGCGAACTGGGCAAGCTGGCTGGTATTGAGGACGATGTCAACGTGTCCGACGCCGACGCCATGTTCACCAACCCTGCCGAGGTGGAAGAGTTTGTTACCCGCACCGGCGTGGACTCTCTGGCCATCGCCATCGGCACCAGCCACGGTGCCTACAAGTTCAAGCCCGGTCAGAAGCCTCAGCTGCGCTTTGACATTCTGGAAGAGGTGGGCCGCCGCCTGCCCAATTTCCCCATCGTCCTCCACGGCAGTTCTTCCGTGCCCCAGGAGTTCGTTAAGATGGTCAACCAGTACGGCGGCGCCATGCCCGATGCTATCGGCATCCCCGAGGAGATGCTCCGTCAGGCTGCCAAGATGGCGGTCTGTAAGATCAACATCGACTCTGATCTGCGCCTGTGCATGACCGGCGCTATCCGCAAGCATCTGGTGGAGCATCCCGATCACTTCGATCCCCGTCAGTATCTGAAGGATGGCCGCGACGAGTTGCGCGCTATGGTCCAGCACAAGATCCGCAACGTTCTGGGCTCCAGCAATACTCTGTAAATCATCCAAGAGCCCGTCAAAAGATGGGCTCTTCTGCAATGAGGAGGAATAGAATATGGCAAACGAAGTGAACATGACCAAAGCCAGGCAGGTCTACCAGGGCTTTTGTGCCATGATGGACAGCAACGACTGGAACTACAACAAAAATGAGGAAGAACTGATCATCGAGGCTCAAGCCCGGGGTGATGATCTGCCCATGAAATTAACCATTAAGGTGGACGCCGAGCGACAGTTGGTGAGGGTGTTATCTCCGCTGCCCTACACCATCGCTAAGGACAAACGGTTGGATGCTGCCGTTGCTGTGTCGGTGGTTAACAACGCAGTGGTGTCCGGTTATTTGGATTATGACATTGCAGAAGGCCATTTGTTTTTCCGCATGGTCAACAGCTACAGAGACAGTTTACTGGAGCAGGAGGTCTATAAGTTTCTGCTGTATGCAGCCTGTCAGACCATTGATAGCTTCAACGATCAATTGCTGATGCTGAGTAAGGGGATCATCTCCCTTGAACAGTTCATCAAGCTGTATACTAAGGAATAAAGGGGAGGGAATGACAATGACTGACAAGCAGAACAAGCTGGCACAGCAGGTTTATCAGACGGTTTGCACCGCACTGGATGCGCGTAAGTGGAAATACCAGAAGGCTGAAGAAAAGCTGGCGGTTCATTTTGTCGTGAACGGGGACTCTCTGCCCATGAGCTTCATCATTGTTACCGATGCTGAGCGACAGATGATCCGGGTAATGGTGCCCCTGCAGCAAAAGTTCCGTGAAGAAAAGCGGTTAGAGGGTGCCATCGCCACCTGCGCTGCAAACTATGGCATGGTTGACGGTGGATTTGACTATGGTCTTTCCGATGGACAGGTGATCTTCCGTGCCACGGCATCCTTCCGGGAAAGTATCGTTGGTGAGGGTTTGATTGATTATCTGATTGATCTTTCCTGTGCCATGGTAGACAAGTACAGCGCCGACTTTCTGGCACTGGACAAGGGCTATCTTAGCTTAGAGGATTTTATCAAAAAGGCTTCCGAATAACGGGGGATACTATGAGCAGCATCAAAAACGAACCGAAAATCAAGAATCCGCTGATTGTTGCCATTCGGGAGCAGCTGGAGCACCGCGCCCTGTGGATGTATCTTTTGTGCGATGAGGCGCGGAAAAAGGGGCTGGAGCCCCAGGATTACGCCCCTGCCGCCATCAAGCGCTGTGGCCTGTACCAGGGGGCCAACCTGCGGAAAAAGGCCGGAGGCGGCCAGTCGCTGAAGGGCTTGAAAAAGACCCTGTTTACCAAGCCTGCCCAGTGGGTTTTTGAGATGGATGTGAAAAACTGCGACGACGACCATCTGGACATCGATTTCCACTATTGTCCGCTGGTAAAGGCCTGGCAGAAGCAGGGCTGCTCTGACGAAGAAATTCAGCTGCTGTGCGATCACGCCATGTGCGGTGACCGGGGCATTGCTGAAAGCTTCGGTTGTGAGCTGGATCTGCCCGCCACCATTGCCCGGGGCGATGATGTGTGCAAGATCCGCTTTGTCCGCCGGGAGAAAAAGTAAAAAAATCACAGAAAAGGCCGGTTTTTCCGGCCTTTTTTCTTTCCAAAAACCACGGCAAGTTCCAACGCTATTTTCATACCATGTGGTCATACTAATCTTGGCGAAAGGAGGCGTTTTATGCGAAAAAAACAAATGAAAGACCTCGCACTTGCGGCAGGCCGCGGCATTTTGCTGGCGGCTTTTTGTCTGGCTTTTACGGTGGTGATCCTGCCCGGCGGCGGGGATGCCGTGCCGGCCGGGGCGCAGGCTGTTCTGCAGCCGGAGGCACTGTCTGCTGTACCGACCGAACTGCCGGAAATCGGTGATAAACTGATCCCATTGGGCAAAACCACGGGTATCAAGCTGTTTTCAAAAGGCACCATGGTGGTAGGATTTTCCGATTTGGAAAGCTGTGGAAACAGTCCGGCGAAAGTCGGCGGCTTACAGGTAGGAGATGTATTGCTGAAGCTGAACGGCAAAGAAATCCAGGGAAACGAGGGCATGACGGCTATGCTTTCAACGTTGGAAAGTGAAAGAGCGGAGTTCACCGTCTTGCGGGACGAGCGTGAATTGCAGGTTCCGGTAAAAGCGGTATACGATCCGTCTCTGGAATGTTGGCGTATCGGCGCTTGGATTCGGGACAGCGTGGCCGGCATCGGCACGGTGACCTTCGTTGACCCCGAAACCGGTGTTTTCGGCGCTTTGGGACACGGTATTTGTGACGCTGATACCGGAAAATTGGTGACTTTTGGAACCGGCAGTGTTATGCCATCCAGCGTGGCCAGTGTGCAAAAAAGCAAATCGGGTACGCCCGGTCAGCTGTGCGGTCAGTTCGACCTGGTCAACGATCAGGGTTGGCTGGTGGAAAATGATGCCACCGGCATCTACGGTGTGCTGACCCGGACGGAGTTTTATGCGGATGAAGAAGCTTTGGAGGTTGCCGAACGGGAAGACCTGCAGGAAGGCCCTGCCACAATTTTAAGCTGTGTGGAGGGCGATGAGGCACAGGAATATGATGTGCAGATCGTCAAGGTTTATCGGGAGGGCGGCGGCAGAGATATGCTGCTGGAGGTCACCGACCCCGACCTGCTGGCTGTCACCGGCGGCATCGTCCAGGGTATGAGCGGCTCGCCCATCATCCAGGACGGAAAATTAGTAGGCGCAGTGACCCATGTTCTGGTAAATGATCCGACACGAGGCTACGGAATTTTTATCGAAAATATGCTGAATGCAGCGGGATAAAAA
>CAZVRM010000105.1:0-5998 GCA_964629605.1 uncultured Oscillospiraceae bacterium | reverse complement strand
AAGATCCAGTAAAAAATTGCATCAAAAAAAGCACCCCGACGGGGTGCTTTTTGTTTTATATGCGAAATTGTTTCACAGCATTTTCCAGTTCCCGCAGAAAGGAATATTCTCCAAAAGTATTCATTTTGAACAGGGCTGCTTGACTTCCACCGGAAGCTACCGCCGACAGTTTCCAAACGGTATCCTTGCCAAACAGGGTAATATTTAAGCTGACCCGGTTGCCGCCTGCCATACTGTAGCGTTCATAGACCCGGACGGCACATTCAGCAGTGGGCAGCAAAAAATCACTGCCATCCTCATAGCTGGCACTAAAACTGCCTTCCAGCAATTCCCGGTCAATTACCTGCAAAATCGTATTTTTGCTTCCCCGCAGAGTACATTCCAGCTTTGACATCCTATCGCCTCCCATCTCTATTTGATTTCAAGATAGCACAGGCTGCTTACGTTGTCAATTTATTCAAAAATCTGCGCTTCCTGTTCCAGACGCTTGCGTTTTTTCTGCAATCTCCAGGCGCCGTAGAATCCCAAAAGACCCAGCGCCAGATTGAGATAGCCCACGTTGGCAAGGCTGATACCGGTTCTCACAGAATTTCCTACATTGGAAAAGCCGATGCACAGATTGGCACCACTGATGGGCAGTACCAGTGCGATGATACGCTTGAGATGCTTGATGCGGGATTGGTTGTCGGAATACAGGTCAAAGGAGCCGTCCGCTGTCTTTTTTCGGAAGTACACCCAGCGGAAGTAATTTCCGACCTGCTCGACTCCGGTGCTTTCGATAAACTGAATATACTTCTGGCTTTCGGCGTGGGCCAGATGGTTTTCCAGCAGTTCCAGCCGAATCTGATATTCACCGGGGACACATTCCTCGAACTCGTATTTGCAGAAGCCGGTGCCCACCAATGCCAGTCCCTTGGCCGCCATCTCGTTGAGCCATTTTTCTTCCTTGTCGAAGTCCCAGACCCAGAACCATTTGCGAACGATTTTTCTCATTGTTCAGATCCTCCCAACAGACGTTTACCGTTTTCCAGCAGTTCCGACAGCCGCTGCAGCTCTTTTTCCAGCATCCCCCGACCCAGATCTGTGATGATGTATTCCTTTTTGCGGCTGTCGGCCTCTCCTTCCAGTGCGGCGATCCAGCCCTTTTCCAGCAAGGTGTTGATGGCGCCGTACAGGGTGCCGGCGGCCAGCCGAACTCTTCCGCCAGACAACTGCTCCACATTCTGGATGATGCCGTAGCCGTGGAGGGGCTCCAGCAAAGACAATAAAATATAATAGACCGCTTCGGTCAGTGCAGGATTGGGCATAGGGCATCTCCTTTCGCTCGGCCTCCGTTATATCGGCTTCCGCTATATTTAGTGTATCGGCCAACGATATAGTTGTCAAGAGGGGATGGAGGATTTTCAAGAAAAAATGCACGTATCTCACCCTGTGGGTTCTCGCCCTCACCGCCGCAAAGCAAAAAACACCCCGTTGGGGTGCTTTTGCTTTGGTGCCGGCGGTGGGACACCTCCGCGCCAATTGCCGCCACAAGTGGCGGTTGCGCTCCGGAATGGCGCCTGCGGGCGCGCATCTCACCCCGTGGGTTCTCATCCTCACCGCCGCAAAGCAAAAAGCACCCCGTTGGGGTGCTTTTGCTTTGGTGCCGGCGGTGGGACTCGAACCCACATGATGTTGCCATCGGCGGATTTTGAGTCCGCTACGTCTACCAATTCCATCACGCCGGCATATGAACTTTGCCATATTAGTATAACGGAAACAAAAGAAAAAAACAAGCCCTAATTTTCAAGATAAAAAAATATCTCCCGATTTGCCAAAAAATGAATTGCCCTGCGGGGATTTTACCGCTATACTGTCCTTAATAATTATATATAACAAGAGGTGTTCTTATGTCTTTTTGGATCAAAAATGCCAACATCGCTACCATGGAGGAACGCTGCCCTGTCGCATCCTCGGCAGTGGTCATCGACGAATACTTCGCCTATGTGGGCGACGAGGCCGGTGCCGCCGCCTTTTTGCAGGAGCATCCCCAGCAGGAACTGCAGGAGATCGACTGCGGCGGTCAGTTTGTGATGCCCGGCTTCAACGACAGTCATATGCACTATATGCACTACTGCAAGGCCAAGATGGGCGCAAACCTGTCGGGCTGCAGTTCTCTGCAGGAAGTGCTGGAACGCATGAAGGATTTCTTTGAAAACCGCTATGACCGCACTTCCGGCCTGTGGGTCACCGGCGAAGGCTGGAATCAGGATGATTTCAACGACGAAAAGCGGTTTCCCACCAACCGGGATCTGGACGCGGTCACCACCGAATATCCCATTCTGGTGATGCGTACCTGCTTCCATGTGGGCGCGCTGAACTCCAAGGCCATGGAACTGCTGGGCATCAACAAGGATACCGTTGGACAATACGGCGACTATGCCGAGCGGTGGCCTGACGGCACTCCCAACGGCGTGGTCAAGGAGATCGTGCTGGACGACATCAAGTGCAATCTGCCCGCCCCCAGTCTGGATCAGCTGCTGGACAAGCTGATCGAGTGTCAGTCCGACCTGTTTGAAAGCGGCATCACCTCCATTCAGAGCGACGACTTCAAGTACTTCCCCGACGGCGGTGCTTACGACATGATGGAGCGCATCCGGAAGGCTTCCGACAAGGGTATTTTCCGGCTGCGCATGGCCGAGCAGGCACTGATGTATAGTCTGGAGGAAATGGAGACCTTCTTCGACCAGTACGGCTGGGACGACAGCTTTGGCAACCGCAGCTTCAAGATCTCCTGTATCAAACTGCTGGCCGACGGCTCGCTGGGCGCACGGACGGCCTATCTCCGCAAGCCCTATGCCGACGATCCCTCCACCCGGGGCCTGCTGTTATTCCCTGCCGAACAGCTGAAAGCGATGGTGATGAAAGCCCACCGAAACAACATGGCTGTTGCCATCCACGCCATCGGCGACGGCGCCATCGAGCTGTGTCTGGACGCCATCGAAGCCGCCCGGAAGGCACTGCCCCACCTCAAGCCCCGTCACGGCATCGTCCACTGTCAGATCACCGATGAGCGCCTGCTGGAACGTTTCAAGGAGCTGAATGTGGCGGCCTACATCCAGCCGGTGTTCGTGGACTACGATATGCACATCGTCTTTGACCGGGTGGGCGAGGCCTTGGGTCGCACCTCCTACGCCTGGAAAACCTATATTGAAAGCGGCGTTCATGCCCCCTTCGGCACCGACTGTCCGGTGGAGTCCTTTGATCCCATGCGGGGCATCTACTGCGCCGCCACCGGCTGTGATACCAAGGGGCGCGGCCCGGTCTGGCCCGATCAGGTGCTTTCCCGTCAGCAGGCGCTGTATGGCTATACCGCCGCAGGTGCCTACACCTCCCGGGATGAGGAAGTCAAGGGCAAGATCTGTCCCGGTATGCTGGCTGATTTCATCACGCTGGACACCGATCTGCTGACCTGTTCCGCAAAAGAGATTCTCGATGCAAAAGTTACCGCCACCTATATCGGCGGCAAATGTGTCTTTTCCCGATAAGGAGGAGCATTTATGAGCAAGCTGGCACTGTTTAACGGAAAAATTTATGTGGAAAAGGGTGTTTTTGCCCAGGCATTGTGGGCTGAGGACGGCGTGATCGTGGGTGTCGGCAACAACGAGGACGTTCCTGCCGAATATCACGCCTATGAGGTCATCGACTGCGGCGGCAAAACCGTCATTCCCGGCCTCAACGACAGCCACCTGCATCTGATCCAGATTGGCACCCGTCTGGCACAGGCGCCCATCCATCTGGCCACCTCCATGGATCATCTGGTGGACATCGTCAAGGACTTCGCCCAGAAGAATCCCGCGCTGACTGCCAAGGGCATCAAGGCCGCCGGGTGGAACCAGGATCTGTTTACCGATGAACAGCGCATCCCCACCCGTTGGGATCTGGATCGCATTTCCACCAACGTGCCGGTGGTACTGTCCCGCGTGTGCGGTCATGTGGTGTCTGCCAACTCCAAGGTTCTGGAACTGCTGGGCATGGACAAGGTGCCCGGCCACGTGGACGGCGGCACCATCGAGGTGGACGAAAACGGCGTGCCCAACGGCATTTTCACCGAGGCCGCCAACGGTCTGGCGCACGGCACCATTCCTCCGCTGACGCTGGAAGATGCCGAACAGCACTTTTTTGTGGGTGCCAATTACGCCCTTTCCCACGGTATCACCTCGGTGCAGTCCAACGATGCTGGCAACTCTGCCTTTCCCCGGCAGGAGGTCATCGACCTGGTGTCCCGTATTTACCGGGAAGGCCGCTGCCCTCTGCGCTACCGCTATCAGATCAGCTTTGACTCCCCCGCAGATCTGCGCTCCTTCGTAGAAAGCGGCGGTTATCAGAAAGATCTGGGCGCGGATTCCAACAAAATCGCCTTTGGCCCCATCAAACTGTTCAAGGACGGCTCTCTGGGCGGCAGAACGGGTACCATGCGCCACGAATATCTGGACGATCCCGGCAACTACGGCGTAGAAACCACCACCGACGCCGAAATGGATGCCTTCTGCAAGCTGGCTGACCGGTACGGCCTGCAGATCGTCACCCATGTCATCGGTGACAAGGCCATCGAGGATGTGGTGGGCAATTACGAGCGCGTCCTGCGGGATGGGAAAAATCCCCTGCGCCACGCCCTTGTCCACTGCCAGATCACCGATCTGCCTTTGCTGGAACGCATCGCAAAGTCTGACATTCCCGTCATGTATCAGCCCATCTTTTTGGATTACGATATGCACGCCGTCATCCCCCGTTGCGGCGAAGAACTGTCCTCCACCTCTTACGCCTTTAAGACGCTGGGCGATCTGGGGGCACACATTTCCTACGGCACCGACAGCCCAGTGGAAAACTGCAACCCCTTCCCCAACATTTATTCCGCCGTCACCCGCAAGGATAAGAACGGCTGGCCGGAAGGCGGCTTCTTCCCCCAGGAATGTGTGGATGTGGAGACCGCCATCGACGCTTACACCATCGGCTCGGCCTACAACGAGTTCCGGGAGGACTGCAAAGGTCGGCTCAAGCCCGGTTATCTTGCTGATTTCGTGGTGCTGGACACCGATATTTTCACCTGTGACCCCATGGACATCCGCACTGCCAACCCCGTTCTGACGGTGGTGGGCGGTCAGGTGGCCTGGAGAAAGGAAACGCTATGATCGTATATTACACCGGCACAGGCAACAGCCGCCGCGCTGCCCAGTTGCTGGCACAGGAGCTGATGGAGGACATCACGGATGTCTTTCCTTATCTGAAGGAGAACCGGCGGCTGGAGCTGCACTCCCGGCGACCCTGGATTTTTGTGGCGCCCACTTACGGCTGGCAGCTGCCCCACGTGTTCCGGGATCTGATCCTCAACGCTGACCTGCAGGGCAGCAAGGAGGCCTATTTCGTCATGACCTGCGGCGCAGGTGTGGGCAACGCCGAAAAATATCTGCGGCGGCTGTGCGATAAAAAAGGCCTGACCTTCAAGGGCTTGCAGCCGCTGGTCATGCCGGAAAACTATATCGCCATGTTCCCCGTCCCCGACGAACGGGCAGGCCGGGTCATTGTGAAAAAGGCCGACAAGCGGCTGGCGCGCGCCGTTCCCCTGATGGCACAGGGTCTGCAGCTGCCTCAGGTCAAGACCAACCCGGCAGGCAAGGCCATGTCCTCGATCGTCAATTCCATTTTCACCCGGGGCGTGGTCACAGCAAAGCCCTTCCGCACCACCGACAAATGTATCGGCTGCGGAAAATGCGCCCAGCTGTGCCCTCGGAACAACATTACCATGGAAAACGGCCGCCCCAAGTGGAGCGCCGAGTGTATCCACTGCATGGCCTGCATCAGCCACTGCCCTACTGCGGCCATCGAATACGGCAAAAAGAGTGTGGGCAAGCCCCGCTGGCAATGCCCCGAATGGGAGGAAACCAAATAAATGAGCCAAAAACTGTTTTATAACGATTCTTTTTTGCAGGAATTCACCGCCACCGTTCTGTCCTGTGAG
>CAZVRM010000104.1:0-6029 GCA_964629605.1 uncultured Oscillospiraceae bacterium | reverse complement strand
TATCTGGGCGAGGTGAAGGGCGACACCAGCACTATAACCATGTCAACGGTTATCCGCACTGTGACGCAGATGACGTATAGCTGCACCGATCCTGCCACCGGAAAGACCTATCTGCGCTTTGCCTCTTACTACGGTGTCAATAAAGCGATGGAGCGGTTTGCTGAAATGTTGGGCGGCACTCTGGCCTGTATCAACAGCAAGGCGGAGCGGGAGTTCCTGAGCAAAAACGGTATGCTTTTCGGTATCTATGGTCTGAAGTTTGACCCGGTCAACGAGGAACTGATCTGGGTGGACGGTACGGAAGTGGATGAGGAGCTGATCGAAGGCTTTAAGCAGCCTGGTTACAGTCAAATCTTTGGCTATTACGGCTATGCTGATTACGCCATCATCGAACTGCCTGCCGAATATGTGACCTCCATCGAGCTGGATCGGTATGAGGTCACCATCGACAGCGAGACCAACTGGCAGATCAATGCGCAGGTTGGCCCCACCGAACTGGCAGAGACCCTGCTGATCTATGAATCGGAAAACCCCGCCATTGCCGATGTGGACGAGGACGGTCTGGTAACCGGTTATGCAAACGGCGATACTGTTATCAAGGCATATTCTCCCGATCGAAAGATCTGGCGGGAGCTGACCGTTCATGTGGTGGATCGTGCGCTGCTGGAGACCATCGATCTGGGTGAAGATTTCTCCATGAACGTGGAGGCGGAGCGCCAGCTGATCCCCGTTCTGAAGCCGGCCAACACCTCCCAGCAGCTGATCTATTATGAGAGCAGCGACGAGGATGTGCTGGTTGTCGACGAAAACGGCAAGGTGACCGCCGTTGGCGAAGGTACCGCCACCGTTACCGCCTGCAGCCTCTACAGCGCGGTCTTTGACACTGTGACAGTGACTGTGGTCATCCCCGCCCAGTCGGTGTCTGCCGCCGAATCCAGCATTGTCCTCAGTCTGCAGGGCGAATACACTGCGGACGATCTGGCCTTTACGGTGAAACCTGCCAAGACCACCGAGCCGGATCTGACCTGGGCCACTTCCAACCCCGAGATTCTCGAGGTGGCGGAAAACGGTCAGCTGATTCTGAAAAAGACGGGCAATGTCACCGTTCGCGGCACCCATGAGGGCTCCGGTCTCTATGATGAGGTGCTCATTGCTGTGACCGAACTGGATCCCTCTGTGAACGTAGTGCAGATGCAGTATACGCCCATGAACTGGGTACATAAGCAATATTATATTGCACTGCTGGACGACGGAACTCTGTGGTATTGGGGTGGGGAGATTTCACGTCCCACAAAGCTGCCTTTTGACAGTGAAGAGCTTGGCATTGGAAAAATCAGCCAGTTCTCTTATTACTGCAACAGCTGGACCAGTGGCTCAAGTATGCTGCTGGTGGATGACCGTGGCGAATTGAACCTCTACACTTCGTCCTGGTACCTCGCTGACGTCCCGCCGGAAAGAGGAGATTATACCATCAACAACAACTTCAACAACGGACTTCCTGTGCAGAATGTGGTGAAGGCCTTTGCCAACACTGGGAAAAATGCCTCGTTCTATGTTCTGCAGAAGGAGGGGGATGAAATCCTGGCGTGGAGCTGGGGCAACAACGAAAAGGGCCAGCTGGGCGACGGTTCCAAGACTTCTCAAAGCACAATGGTGCAGATCAATCTGCCCGACATCGTGGATATTGCCGCTTACGGCAATGCAAGCGATACTGCCTGTGTCTATATTCTGGACAAAAACGGCGATGTCTGGCTCTACGGCAATGACAACACCACTCCCGTGCTTTACGCATCTGACATGATTTCCCTGAAACAGTCGATGGAAAACGAAGCGGTTCTGGTGAATGAGGCTTACGAAACCCAGCCGCCTTACTACATTGAGGACGGTACTGCCTATGTATACGGTTATGGAAACGGTAACGTAAATGGTAAGGCTGGTGTTGGTCTGGACAGCAGCTATACCGGATACAAGCCGGTGGAAAGCCTCGAAAATGTGACAGAGGTTTTCGTAGGCAGTGGCGGTTACGGCAAGAGTAAAAACAACTTCTTCCAGACGGAAGAAGGCAAATTTTACGGTGCCGGTATCAACACGGCAAACGAACTGGGCAACATGACACAGGCAACCCAGAGCAATGTGCCTACACGGATCTTCTTTGGTGTTGGCAATGACGAGAATGCTCCCATCCTTGAGTCCGATAATCTGGATGAAACGGTTTCGGAGAATACGCTCATTCTGGATTTCGATCAGGCACTGATGAACGGCAGCAACTACGGAACCATCTATCTGCGTGATGCAGAAGGTCAGGCCAAGGGCATCCGCAAGGAGATCATTCTGGATAAGCTGTATATCACACCGGTTTCCCCCATGGTTGACGGTGCGAGCTATACCCTCACCGTCCCCGCCGCAGCATTGCAGAACAAGTTCACGGTAGCTGTGGAAAAAGAACTGACCTTCTCCTTTGTGTTTGTGGCTTCTGATGAGGACGAAGCGTCCAAAATCGAGGAAATTCTCCCCGAGTTTGTCGAGCCTGCCACCGACGGCGGCCTCAAGATGGACGAGACCATCATCCGCGAGGAGTGGACCGAGGAACGTCTGCTGGATGAGTGGGCAGCCTTTGAAGAGGCCGGCTACAACACCAACTTCTGGAACAACGCTGTCCTCAACCGCCTGGTGGACGACAACACCGATATGTGGCTGCGCTTCGTGGCACCCAGCGTCGCTACGTACACAGAGATCGGTCTGGGTGGTAACTACTGGGGCACCACCAGTGAACTTCTCATTGACAAACAGATTCTGGACTTTGACGACTTCCAGAGCCTGGCTGACCTGAATGAAGGCAAGTATCTTACCAAGGCACCTGAAAATGTATGGCCCTTCGTGGTGAAGGCCGGTCTGATGGATATGACCGGCGAGGAAGTGGACATCATCGGCAACGAGACCGTCACCTTCTTCGTGGAGTTCAACCGCGACATGGACACTGAGCTGGCTCTGGATGTGCGCTTCGGCAGCTATTATCCCTTCGCAGATTATCGCGTGGAGGGCAAATGGGTCTCCGAGCGCCGCTGGGAGGGTACCACTACCCTGACCACCATTATCGAAAACGGCTATCAGTTCTGGACCATCATGAACGGTCAGTCTGCCGCTGACGAAAACGGTGAGCATCTGAAGTTCTATGAGGATTGGGGTCGATTCTCCTTTAAGATCGACACCACCGCCGCACAGGCTATGATTTTGCAGGGTGATGCTACCGATACCGGTATCAGCTTGACTTGGAGCCAGGATGACTTCGATACCTTGATGGGTTATAACATCTATCGTGCCGATCAGGACGAAGATGCTTATTATCAACGGCTGAACAGCAGTATTATTCCTGTTGGCGAGGAGCAGTTCTTCGATACCACCGTTCTGCCCGGTCAGATCTACTACTACAAGTTTACCGTTGTGCAGACCGATCTGAGCGAGTCTGCAGCTTCCGGTAAGATTCGGATCATGTCCATGGATACCATGGCACCCGGTATGTATCATACACCGGTGTACCATGCTTATGCCGGCAGCAATCTGGTGATCAGTGCCGTGGTTACGGACAACCTGGCGGAACATCCCATCGTTAAGCTGCATTACCGTACGACGGGCGCTGATGAATGGAAGATTATTGAGATGACGGCGCTGAATGATAGGTATTCTGCGGTAATCGGTTTCAACGAGATCTCTACCGAAGGCCTTGCGTACTATATCTCTGCATTTGACGGCGTAAATACGACATACAGCGGCAGTGAGGCAGAGCCTTACCAGATCACGGTTCAGGAACCGCTGGATCAGTCTTCTCTGGGCGATATTGACGATGACGGCTATATCACCCTGCTGGATGCACTGATGGTGCTTCAGGGCAGAAACGGTTTGATCCAGCTCACCGAGGATCAGTTTAAGCGTGGTGACCTGGACGATGATGGAGAACTCACTTCTGCTGAAGCCCTCACGATTCTGATGTATGTCAACGGACAGATCGGCTCGCTGAAGCCTTGATGACAGGAAAGCGTGGCGATATGTTTAAGAAACTATTTTCCAGGCTGACGGCGCTTGTTTGCGCTGCAGCGCTGATGCTTACCTCTCTTCCGCTGCCTGTTGCGGCGGAAGAAGAGGAGACACCGGCTCCTTTAATCACGGTTGACACTGTTTCGGCAGCACAGGGCAGAAATTGTACGGTCTATGTGCGAGCACAAAACCTGGTGGAATTACTTGGTTTATCGTTGGTCGTAGAATATGATTCGTCTGTGCTTACGTTGACTGGCAGCGGTGTGATGAATATGCAGGGCGGTGTCAATACCAATGAAGCCGGCCGTGCACAGATGACCGCTATGGCAGAAGGCAGCATCAGTGGCGCTAAGACGCTGCTGTATCTAACATTCCGGGTGGCGGATACTGCTGAACTCGGAACATATCCGCTGTCATTATCTATTTTGCAGGCATTTAACGCCTCTCTGACGGAAATCGCTTTGGAAAAAGCGTCTGGATCAGTGACTGTTACAAAAGCGGAAATACCGGAAGCAACATTCTATTTGTACGGTGACAGTTCTGTGACCGCTGGGGAACAACTGAAATTGAGACTTTGGTCCTATGATCTGGAAGGCATGGCCGCAGGTCAGTTCAGTTTTTCCTATGACAGCACCTTGCTGCGCTTTGAAAGGGTTTCTCTGCTGGATGCTATGAACGTGCAGGATGCGACTTTGGCGGTGAATTCCCAAAACGAGGGTTTAGCCGTGGCAGCTTATGCCGCTGCGGTGTCAGCATCCACTGGCTATCTGCTGGAAATTGTTTTTACTGCGCTGGAGGATGCAGCAGGCTCTGCTACTGTTACCTGTCAGCCTGCCAGCTTATACAGCAGCGAAAAGACAGTCATTCAGGCAACGGCTGTGAGCAAAACGATTACCATCCAACCTGCAGAGGAAGAAGTTGTACTGCCGGCATTCCGGTTGGAGGGTGCTGAAACACTGCTGACCAATGGGACAGTGACCTTGACGGCTGTAATAGAGGGAAGCAGCGCTCTGGCTGCGGCGGATTTTACGCTTTCTTATGATGCTGCGCTTTTGAACTGTGTTGCAGTGGAGAAGGTGACCGATTCCGACGAGGAACTGAGCGATGGCATCAATGTATTCGTCAATCCAAGCTATGGCGAAGGCAAAATTGCGTTTTCTTTGTTTGCACCAAACGGGATCAGTGAAGATACCGCTCTTGTGACCATCCAGTTGAAAGCTGCAGTAAATCAGGCGAAAACCACAACGATCACCGCAAAGGTAACAAAACCGGTAAATTCCAATGCAGAAGCGGTTATGCTGATGCCGCAGTCGAAAACGTTAGTGTTGGAAGTCCCGAGTTTTTCTGTAACTTTTTTGGATCATGACGGTGCAGTGCTGAAAATTCAGCAAGTGGCGTATCTAAGCAGCGCCGAAGCACCCGAAACGGCCGGAAAAGAGCCGGAAGAAACACAGCATTACCTGCATACCGGATGGGATCAGGATTTTACATCTGTTACAGAAAATCTCACTGTTACAGCTGTATATGAAAGAGAAGCTCATCATTTCAGCGATTCTGTATGGCAGTGTTTGGATAACGACAGACATGTACGAACCTGTTCTGGCTGTACGGTAAAAGAAACTGCGTCTCACAACTGGGATAACGGGAAGGAAACGACATCCCCTGGCTGTGCAACGACCGGTGTCATGACGTTTACCTGTAATGATTGCAGTGCGAGCCGAACGGAAAATATTGCACCCTTGGACCATGCTTGGGATGATGGTGAGGTTACCACCCCTGCAACCTGTACGGGAGCCGGTGTGTTGACCAAAACCTGCACCAGATGCGATAAGGCTAAGACCGAGACCATTGGGGCGCTTGGGCATTCTGAGAAAGATCCTGCACAGGAGAATCTGGTGAACGCTACCTGTACCGCAACCGGCAGCTATGATCTGGTGGTTTACTGCCAGAGATGTGGCGCTGTTCTGCAGAGCACCCACCATACCATTGAAAAGCTT
>CAZVRM010000103.1:0-6057 GCA_964629605.1 uncultured Oscillospiraceae bacterium | reverse complement strand
GGCCGTGGCAATCCGTTTTCCCACGCTGGGGTGTACGGATTCCCACGCAAAAATGCCGCCATTAGGCGGCATTTTTGCTCGGAATGACAAGGGGTGTGGCATTTTGCAACGCGCCCTTGTTTTTTGAATTTTTAAGAAAAGCTTTCCAAAATATACAATCGCAGATCTTCCTCGCTATGGAAAATCAGCACCTCGGCGCCCGCGCCGTCATCGGCATACCACATACCGGTACCCTCCAGATCGGGCCATTCGCCACCGGGAATCCCCAGTGCCGTCAGTATCTCGGCGGCGGCTTGCGCGCCGCTTTCCGCCTTGCCGGTGGCCTGCGTACAGGGCACCCAGGGCAGCAAATCATCCAGCACCGTGCTGTCATCATACAGCAGCACATGGAACCGCAGGCCGCCCTCGTCCAGATCCTCATCGCTGGCAGCCCGATACTCCACCATATAACCCCCGGGCAGCTCCGTGTCCCAGGACTTTTTCAGTGCCCGATCCAGATCACTGCTGCCGGCAGCACTGCGCAGCACGGCAGACAGTGCCAGCAAAACCGCTGCAATGCACAGAATCACCACGAATTGTTTGGCATACTTCTTCATTTCTCTGTTTCCTTTCTTGTGGAAAGCACCGGCAGCTGCACGAAAAAGCGATTGGTGCCATCCCGGCTTTCCGCCCAGATTCGCCCCCGATGCTCGCTTACGATCTGCTGTGCAATGGACAGACCCAGGCCGTAGCTGCCCGACATACTGCGCGCCTTTTCCACCCGGTAAAAGCGCTCGAAGATCAATTTGAGTTCCTCCTGCGGGATGAGCTCGCCGGTGTTGACCACAGCCAGCAGGGCGTGAGTGCCCTGCCGCTTCAACGACACCCAAACATTGCCGCCGGGGGATGTGTATTTCATTGCGTTGTCCAGCAAAATATCCAGCACCTGCCGCAGATGGCTTTCGCTGCCCCGTACCGCGATGCCCTCCTGCACCTGACACTGCAGCTCCAGCTGCCGTTCAAACAGCAGCGGCTCAAAGGGCAGCAGGCCGTCGGACACAAGGCTGCTCAGATCTACCGCTCCCATGGATGTCCGGACGTTTCCGTTGTCCACCCGCGCCAGCTCCAGCAAGCCTTCCACCAGTCCCCGCATCTTGCGGGACATGGTCAGGATGCTGTTTGCCGAATTTTCCAGCTGAACAGGGTCAATGGACGATTCCTGCAGCAATTCGGCGTTGGTAAGGATCACCGTCAGGGGTGTTTTCAGCTCGTGTGAGGCATCTGCCACGAATTGCCGCTGCTTTTGCCAGGCCTGCTCCACCGGCTTGACCGCCCAGCGAGCAACGACCAGTCCCACCAGAAAAAAGGCCATCAGACTCAGCAGGCCGATGAGCAGACAGTTGCGGGCAAGACTCCGCATGGTGGCCTGCTCTCCCGACAGATCGGCAAAGACCAGGCTTTGCGGTCCCGGACCGCCGGATTTGTAAAAGCGCAGGTTATATTCTTTCAGTACGCCGGTCTGTCCCTCCTGCGCCTGGGCAGCAGCGGCCACCGCCAGCAAATACTCCTGATCGGACAGGTCAAAATTGCTGCCTCCCGCCGCCAAAAGCTCTCCCCGCGGGCCAAACTGCAGGGAAAAATAGGGTAAATAAACCGTCTCCTGCCGTTCGCCCGGTCGAGACAGATGCCCCGGCCCCGAGCCAATGGTCTGCATCATACGGATGCTCTCCTGCTCCAGTGACCGGCTGGTAAAGGACAGCATCAGGCCAAAGATCACGCACAGCATCCCAAAAACGATGACCATGGTGACGCAGAGGAACCGGATGCGCAGCTTTTTCAGCACTTGGTATCGACCTCCAAATGATAACCCAACCGGCGCATGGCCTCGATCCGAATATTGGAACCGATGCTGTTGAGCTTTTTCCGTAAAAAGCCCACGTAAACCTCAACGTGGTTTTCCACAGCGTTGGAATCATAGCCCCAGACCCGCGCCAGAATCACTTCCTTGGAGAGATTTTTCTCCTTGGACTGCAGCAGCAGGCGCATCACGTCAAACTCCCGGGAGGACAGGCGCACGCTCTTTTCGCCGCAGGCCAGCGTACCGGAAGCAAGATCCAGCACGGTATTGCCAAAGGACAGTTCATCCACCTGATTGCCCTGACGGCGCAGCAACGCGTTGATGCAGGCCAGCAATTCCCGGGAATCAAAGGGCTTGGTGAGATAGTAATCGGCACCGGCGTTGAGCCCCTGGATCCGATCCTCCAGATTGGAACGGGCGGTAAGCATCAAAATCGGGGTGGCGCACCGACTGGCGCGCACCTTGCGTGCCACCTGATAGCCGTCCATGCCGGGCATCATCACATCCAGAATCAGCAGATCATAAACCCCCAGCAGGGCATATTCCGCACCGCTTTCACCGTCGTAAACGGCCTCCACCTGAAATCCCTTGGACTCCAGCAGGGTCTTGAGGGAATTGGCCAGCAGCACTTCATCTTCAACGATCAGGATCTTCATAAGTATCCTCCAAATACCTTTTTTATTATAATAAAATATCAGGCTGAAAGAAAGCTGAAATTTTTCAGTTTTACAGTTCCTTTACAGTTTTTTTGAGAAATTTCAGTATCTGTTCAGTCCAAAAGGGTAAAATGAAGGCCGAAGAAAGGATGTGATGCCTGTTTTATGGAGTTTCGACATGAATGGAAACACCAGATCAGTGCTGCCGACCGGCTGGTGATTCGGCAGCGCATGGGAGTCATCGGCACCCCCGACAGCCACGGGGAACAGGGACGGTATTTTGTCCGCAGCCTGTATTTTGACAATCTGCAGGACAAGGCGCTGCGGGAAAAGCTGGACGGTGTCTCCCGGAGAGAAAAATTCCGTATTCGCTGCTACGATCTGGATGACCGTCTGATCCATCTGGAGTGCAAACGAAAAATTGGTGGTCTGGGACACAAAGACAGCTGCGATCTGACAGCGGAGGAAGTCCATCGGATCCGGCTGGGACAGCTGGACTGGATGGCGCAGGACAGCCGGGCGCTGGTGCGGGAGCTGTACTGCAAGATGGGCACCCAGGGTCTGCGTCCCAGAACGCTGGTGGATTACACCCGTGAAGCCTTTGTCTACGCCCCCGGCAACGTCCGGGTGACGCTGGACTACCACATCCGCACCGGACTGGGCTGTACCGACCTGCTGGATACAAATTGCCCCACCATTTCCGTCCCCGGCGACCCCATCATTTTGGAGGTCAAATGGGATGCCTGGCTGCCCGACATCATTCGGGACGCCCTGCAGCTGGAGGGTGTTCGCACCTCTGCCTTTTCCAAATATGCCGCCTGCCGCGCATACGACTAAGTTTCAAAGGAGATCAAGCAAATGACTTTTCAGGATATTTTTAAATCCAGCTTTCTGGAGAACATCAACAGCGTCACCCTGCTGGACATGGTGCTGGCGCTGGCACTGGCCTTTGGCCTGGGACTGTTTATTTTCCTCATCTATAAGAAAACCTACACCGGCGTGATGTATTCCTCCTCCTTCGGTGTCACGCTGGTGGCGCTGACCATGATCACCACACTGGTCATTCTGGCTGTCACCTCCAACGTGGTGCTGTCTCTGGGTATGGTGGGCGCCCTGTCCATCGTCCGCTTCCGCACCGCCATCAAGGAGCCGCTGGACATCGCCTTTTTGTTCTGGTCGATTGCGGTGGGTATCGTTCTTGCTGCCGGCATGATCCCGCTGGCCGTCATCGGCAGCGTGGTCATTGGCCTGGTGCTGCTGGTCTTTGTCAACAAAAAGTCCCATCTGAACCCCTACATCGTAGTGCTTCAGTGTGACGGCCACAAAACCGAGACCGAGGCACGTGCCTTTTTGGAACAGTACACCCAGCGGTGCGTTCTCAAGAGCAAAACCGTCCGCAAGGATGCGGTAGAGCTCAATCTGGAGATTCGCCTGAAGTCGGACAACACCGATTTTGTCAATGCGCTGTCCGATATGCCCGGCGTTACCAGCGCCGTACTGGTCAGCTACAACGGCGATTATATGGGCTAAGCTATGGCGACCCACAAGCATTTTGACAAGCTCTGCGCGCTGGTGCTGGTTTTTTGTCTGCTGATCACCCTGCTGGCCTATCAGGCCGAAGGGCTGGGCGTGCAGGCCTTTTCCGCCCAGCTGGGCTATGAATCCCGGCTGTTCACCACCGACCGGGTGCACACCATCGACATCCGGATGGACGACTGGGAGGGCTTTCTCCGGACCGCCCAGAGCGAGGAGTACACGGTGTGCGATGTGGTCATTGACGGTGAAACGGTGCAGGATGTGGGCATCCGCGGCAAGGGAAACACCTCTCTCAGCACGGTTTCCTCCATGGATTCCAACCGATACAGCTTCAAAATCGAGTTCGACCAGTACGACTCCACACGCTCCTACCACGGGCTGGATAAGCTGTGTCTCAACAATCTCATCCAGGACAACACCATGATGAAGGACTATCTGGTGTATCAGATGATGAACGCCTTTGGCGTGGCCTCGCCCCTTTGCAGCTTTGCCTATATCACCGTCAATGGTGAGGATTGGGGGCTGTATCTGGCGGTGGAGGCCGTGGAGGACAGCTTCCTCCGACGCAATTACGGCAATGATTATGGCGAATTATACAAGCCCGATTCCATGAGCATGGGCGGCGGCCGGGGCAACGGCCGGGATTTTGACATGGCGGACTGGCAGCAGGAAGAAGCTTCGGACAGTACGCAGCCCAACCAGACCATGCCCGGCGGCCGAGGGCAGCGAAATTCGCAGCAAAACGCCCCATCGGCAGACGGTTCCGATCCCGCTGCCCCCACCATGCCTCAGATGCCCGGAAATTTTGACCCCTCTTCCCTCTTTGGTGAGGACGGCAGCTTCCAGCTGCCCGAGGAGTTTGACCCTTCAACCTTTTCCGATAAAATGGGCGGTTTTGAGGGCGGTTTTGGCGGTATGGGCAGTTCGGACGTAAAGCTCCAGTATATCGATGACGACCCCGAAAGCTATTCCAATATCTTTGACAGCGCCAAAACCACCCTGACCGACGCTGACAAAACCCGGCTCATTCAGGCGCTGCAGGCGCTCGGCCAGTTTGACAGCAGTGCGGTGGATGTGGATGCCGTCCTCCGATATTTTGTGGTACACAATTTTGTCGTCAATGGCGACAGCTACACCGGCGGTATGGTGCACAATTATTATCTCCGCGAGAAGGCCGGGCAGCTGTCCATGATCCCATGGGATTACAACCTGGCCTTTGGAACCTTTCAGAGCAGCAGCGCTTCCTCGGCAGTCAACGACGATATTGACGCGCCCCTGTCCTGCTCGGGTAACGGTGACCGTCCCATGATGGACTGGATCGTGCAAAACAGCACCTATACCCAGCTGTACCACGACTATTTTGCCGATTTTCTGGATAGTGTGGACATCGCCGGAATGATTTCCCACGCCGCCCAGCTGATCGCGCCCTATGTGGAAACAGATCCCACCAAATTCTGCACCTATGAAGAGCATCTTGCCGGTGTGACGGCGCTGCAGACCTTCTGCGACCTGCGCAGCCAAAGCGTTCGTGCGCAGCTGAGTGGTGATACCGCCCCGATCGATACCGGCGACTTGCAGCTGGACGATCTGGGCACCATGAATATGGGCGGCGGTTTCGGCAAAGACAACCGCGGCGACCGTCAGCGGCAGAACCAGACCGAAACGCAGCCTACGATCCCCACCGAAGGTGTTTTCGCTCCCGGGCAGGGATTCGGCGGTCAATTTCCCACCGACAGGCTCACAGAAGAAACCGGGCAGCAAGAACAGGCTGAACAAAACGCCGTACCCGATGGCTTTTCCGGACAATTCTCCGGCATGGGGAACATGACCTTTCCCGGGCAGGCCGCAGAAAGTGCCTCCGGCGGCAGCCAGCTTGCATTACTGGGTATCTCCACAGCGGTTCTGCTTCTTGGCCTGCTGATCGCTTGGAAATATCGGCGCTGAAAGACGCAAAAAGACCACCTCAGCCGGGGCAATGCTGTTCGGTTACGAAAATAGATCGCACCCACTGGGTCATTCCGAGAAAAA
>CAZVRM010000102.1:0-6140 GCA_964629605.1 uncultured Oscillospiraceae bacterium | reverse complement strand
TGGATTCCCCCCACGCGGACCTCTGCCATCACCGGCCCCATTGCCACCTGCGTTTTCAAGCTGCAGATGAATGATCCTGCCGGCGGCGTCAATGCCGGTATGGGCACCTGCGGTCTGTGCGGCCCCATCGGTGTGTGGACAGGCTGGGTCAATGATGTGGCCATCGGTGCAAAGGACGCGATCACCGCAATGGATTGGATCGGGCTGGCGCTCATCTGCATCGTGCTGCCGGCCGTGCTGACCTGGATCTTCGGTCTCTTTTTCCGCAAGATCGGCTGGATCAAGGAAGGCGACCTGAAACTGTAACGAAAGATAAATAGCCGCTGCAGATTTCTGCAGCGGCTTTTTGCTGTCATTTTATGTATTCACCAAGATTGCTCAGGTTGATTTTGTCTACCACTTTGGCAATTTTCACGGTATATTCCGCTTTCCACTGAGCCATGGACTCCTCGAAACGGTCATTGCAGGCCGCAAGGAAAATATCCCGCTGATTTTCATCGTAATAGGCGGCCGAAACCGGGCAGCGCTTGAGGATGTAACAGCCGTCTGCCATCACAATGGGATCGCTGACCTGGTTTTCTTCCAAATCAAACAGGGTGGTGAGATAATCGGTGCTGGCAGCCTCCAGCTTACTGATGGGGAAACCGCCGGTCATGGACGGATCCTCATTATACTGGGTCATCAATGCGTCAAAATCGGCTCCGTCCAGCTGGGCACTTTCAGCAACCGCAGAGGCGGTCTCCAGAATACCTTCCCGGGCTTCCCGATCCAGCAGATTGCCGTCTTCATCGGTGAAAGAGAAGTAAATGTATTTAACGGTGGCGTAATGACTGCCGAAGTACTTGCGCAGCGACTCGTCGGTGTAGAAGCTCTGGCTGTCCCGGGTCATATAATCGTACAGCAACTGGGAATAGTAGGCGTTTTCCTGAAACTTATCATAAGCCCGATCGGTGAGATAGGACTGGTTCAGATATTCCAGATAAGAGGCGGTGCCACCCAACGCCTCCACAAGGTTGTCCTTGGCTTCGTTGAGCGCTTCCTTCTGTGCCTTGGACAGTTCCAGAGAAAACTCTTCGCACTTGAGACGGACGACCTCATTGGTGATGATCTGCTCGATGGCGGCTTCCCGGGCAATGCGGTTGTCCTCCTCGTCATAGAGGATGGTGCCGCTCTCTTCCTCGGTGGAAGTGCGGCTATAGTGAAGATAGAAGGCATATTCCGAAGCATCCACCTCCCGGTCTCCTACGGTAACGGCGGTGGGGCTGGGACTGCAGCCGGTGAGCAGCGGCAGCAACATCAGAATATTGAGGCAAAGTGCCATGATCCGTTTGTTCATAAAGATCCTCCTTGAATTAGGAAGTATCTTTAATAATACCATGGTTTTTATCCTCTGTAAAGGAAAAATCCGTCGGTCAGCGTTGGGTTGTTTGCTGTTTTTCCATGGCGCGCCAGCAGAAAAACCATAGAGGCCGTTGACCAGAAAGGCGCAGAAGCAGATGACCACCGAAAGATAGTGACTGCTGTTCAGACTGGCCAGCAGCCACAGCAGGATGAGTACCACGTCGTTGGCAGCATAGGCCAGCGCATACAGGGGACTGCGGCGGAAGGTCAGATAGACGGCGGCAAAGCTGGTGCTTACTGACAGGGTACTGAGGGGCAGATTTGCAGTGTGAAAATACGCCAGCACAAAATAAAAGAGGGCAGTCACCGCCACTGTCAACCCAAAAAGAACCGTCGGCTCGCCGGAGTGCAGCTGATCCACTGCTACCTGTGCACGATTGCCCTTGCAGGGATGCCGCAGCCAGGAAATCACGCCATACAGCAGACTGAAAATTACCATCAGCAGCTGAACCAAGGGATTGCCCTTGGCGGTAAAAATCAGCGAGGTGACACCGATGAGGGATGCCCACCGGGTCAGGGTGTTGCCACGGTCGAAAGTTGGAAAGGAAAGCAGATCAGCGGGGCGGAAAAGCCCCACAAAAGCCGCTCCGTGGGGAAAAATAATGATAAAACGTGCGTAATTTACCCATAAAACCTCCCAAAAAGGCATCCGCAAGCGTATCTTCCAAGACCTAACGATACGCTTACGAATGCCTTTTGCATTCAGCTACCCGGTGGCAGCAATTCTTTTGTTTTGGTTATCATACCACCGAATGACGGTGCTGTCAATCGGCGGCGTGGTCGTTGGCCAGATCAATGAGCATCCGCGCCTGTTCCAGAGGATCGTCGGTGGGTCGCAGCTTGAGGGTCACATAGGGCTTGTCGCCTGCCGACAGGAAGATGCGTCCCCGCAGCTTGCTTTGAGCGCAGCAGTTTGCTGCCCACTCCAGCGCCTCAGGACGGAAAAACAGCAGCAGACTGCCGTTTTTCTGGGTGATCTCGAAGATGCCTGCCCGGGTGGCGTCGGCACGGAGCAGCGCAATGTCCAGCAGGGCGCAGGCTGCCTTGGGGGGATCGCCAAAACGGTCGATCAGCTCATCCTGCATATCGCTGTAGTCCTCCAGATTGGTGATCTGGGCGATGCGGCGGTAGAGATCCACACGGGTGGCGGCGTCGGAAACGTAATTCTGGGGCAGACCGGCGGACACCAGCAGATCTGCGGTGCAGTCGGTGCGGCGGACGGGAGGCTCCCCCTTGAGCTCGGCGGTGGCTTCTGCCAGCAACTGGAGATACAGGTCGTAGCCCACGTCCATCATGTGACCGCTTTGCTCAGCGCCCAGCACGTTGCCGGCGCCCCGGATCTCCAGATCCCGCATGGCAATTTTGAAGCCCGAGCCAAACTCGGCAAACTCCCGGATGGCCGACAGCCGCTTCTGGCTCACCTCGGTGAGCGCCTTGCCCTTGCGGTAGGTAAGATAGGCATAGGCGTGCCGGTTGGAGCGGCCTACACGGCCACGAATCTGGTGCAGCTGCGCCAGACCCATGTGGTCGGCCTCTTCGATGATTAGGGTATTCACATTGGGAATATCCACGCCGGTCTCAATGATGGTGGTGCACACCAGAATGGAGATCTCACCGCCGTACATTTTGGTCATCACATCGCTCATCTGTTCCTCGGTCATGCGGCCGTGGGCAACGGCGATGGGCACATCAGGGAACTGCTCCTGCAGCTTGAGGGCGGTCTGGTCGATGTTGTCGATGCGGTTGTGGAGATAATATACCTGTCCGCCACGGCTCAGCTCCCGACGAATGGCATCCCGGACGATGGCTTCGTTATGCTCCAGTACATAGGTCTGTACCGGCTGACGCCCCATGGGGGCTTCCTCCAGCACCGACATATCCCGGATGCCCGAAAGTGCCATGTTCAGCGTCCGGGGGATGGGGGTGGCGGTGAGGGTGAGCACGTCGATGCCCTGGGCCATTTGCTTGATGCGCTCCTTGTGGGCAACGCCGAAACGCTGCTCCTCGTCCACCACCAGCAAGCCCAGATCCTTAAAGCGGATGTCCTTCTGCAAAATACGGTGCGTACCCACCAGCAGATCCACCTGCCCGGCCTTGACCTTCCGCAGGGTGTCCTCCTGCTGGTTTTTGGTGCGGAAACGGCTCATCATGTCGACCTTCACCGGATAACCGGAGAACCGCTCCACCGCGGAGAAATAATGCTGCCGCGCCAGCACGGTGGTGGGCACCAGAATGGCGGCCTGCTTGCCGGACAGCAGACATTTCATAATGGCGCGGAAGGCCACCTCAGTTTTGCCGAAGCCCACGTCACCGCAAAGCAGGCGATCCATGGGTACCGGGCGTTCCATGTCCCGCTTGATTTCCTGCGCGCAGAACAGCTGATCCTCGGTCTCCTCAAAGGGGAAGGCCTCTTCAAAGGAGCGCTGCCAGTCGTCGTCGGGAGCAAAGGCGAAGCCGGGGTTTTTCTGCCGGGCGGCGTACAGCTTGAGCAGCTGCTCGGCAAGATCGGTGGCGCTCTTTTTCGCCCGCTGCTTGGTCTTTTGCCATGCCGCACCGCCCAGCTTGGACAGACGCACGGTCTCCTGCTCGGCGGCACCGATGTATTTGCTCACCAGATCCAGCGCCGTGGCGGGGACAAAGACAAAATCGGTACCTGCGAAGGCGATTTTAATGTAGTCCCGCCAGACTTTGTCCACTTGAATCCGTTCCACACCCACAAAACGACCGATACCGTGGTGCTCGTGGACAACCAGATCGCCGGGGTGGAGATCGGAAAAGCTCTTGATGTGGTCTTTGCTCCCGCTTTTGCGCTTTTTGCTGGTTTTATGGACGGCTTGACCGCTTTCGCAGAAGAAAACCGTCTTAAGGGCAGGATACTCTGCGCCTGCCGATAGGGCGGCGGGCACAATGCAGACCCGTTTGGGGCCTGCCTGCTGCAGGTCGGTGACGCAGGGGATGTTGTCCTCGCCCAAAAGCTGCAAAAGGTTCTGGACGCGGCTCCGTCCGCCCGCCAGCAGCACCACGGTGTAGTCCATTCGCAGGTAATCGGTCAGATCCCGCAGCAGATTGTCCAGTCCGCCTGCCGAGGCCGACAGCTGCTTGGCGGTCAGCGAAATCAGCACCTCGGGAGAGAAGGTGGAGCCTGCCAAAAAGCTGTCCAGCAGCAGTGGCTTGCGGAGAGCCGCCTGAAACTGCCGATCGTCCAGCCCGTAGCCTGTTTTTGTGGGGGGAACAAGTCCCTCTTCCAACAGGTGCGCCAGATCTTCGGCCTGCCGGTGCGCCATACCCTGGGCGCTTTCCAGCACAGCCGGGGTGTCGCAGCAGAGGAATACCGTGTCCTCGGGCAGGTAATCCAGTGCGGTAGCCATTTCGGGATAA
The DNA here is from genome assembly GCA_964629605.1 of uncultured Oscillospiraceae bacterium. Lineage (GTDB taxonomy): Bacteria > Bacillota > Clostridia > Oscillospirales > Butyricicoccaceae > UBA4644. The sequence goes on along the minus strand of CAZVRM010000102.1, from coordinate 1,361 downwards.
ATTTGGGGCAAATACCGGTCGGCGGCGGGCAGATAGCGCAGCTCCTGCAGCGCGTCGGCGTCGGCCAGCAGGGTCTTTTCCAACTTGTCAGAGGTCGTTTTGCGTCCCGCCAGCTTACGGAGGGCGGCGCACAGGCCGTCGATACCGCCCTCGGCCAGAGTGGGCAGGGTCTCCCGCACCGGCAGGATGGTGACGGCAGACACCGGCTCGCTCCGCCGCTGGGTCAGAGGATCAAACCGCCCCAGCGAATCCACGTCGTCGCCCCAGAACTCGGCGCGCACCGGCTGGGTGTCTCCGGCAGGAAATACATCCAGAATACCGCCCCGCAGGGCGAACTGACCGGGGCCTTCCACCTGAGAGGTGCGGGTGTAACCGGCCAGCAGCAGCCGCTCCACCAAACGCTCTACCTGATAGGAGCCGGTGGAAAGCAGGGTCATGGCGGCGTTTTCCAGTCCGTCGGGAGGCAGGGTGCGCAGCATCAGGGCGTCGGCGGGGGCACACAAAACCCGGGTCTTGCCGGTTTTGATCTGCCACAGGGCAGACAGCCGCTGCTGCTCGTATTCATGGGACACACCCTCCATATTGTGAAACACCAGATCCCGGCAGGGAAGCAGGGCGGGCTCGATGCCCGAAAGCGCCTGCAGGTCGGCGGCAAAGGTCTTGGCGGCCTGCTCGTCCCGCAGCACCACGCAGAAGGTGCGCTCGGGCAGGTCGGACAGCAACGCCGCCGTCAGATGCGCCCGATGTACCGGTGAGGCACCGTAGACCGAGGTGGTCTGTCCGGCTTTTGCAGCCTCCAGCAGACGGGGATATTCGGGCAGACCCCGTACCAGCGAGGAAAGCAGTTCCATGAAAAAACCTCCTTTGGATTTATGCGTGCAACAGGCATTGCCCCGTTCCGACATGGAACGGGGTGTTTCGCCTGTATATTTGTCAATGCGACTTTTTATGCCTGATAGACGATCTTGCCCTCCACGATGGTACAGGCAGACTCGGCAGCCAGCACGGTCATGGGGTCGGCAGTCCAGATGACCACGTCGCCGTCCTTGCCAACCTCCAGCGAGCCAACCCGGTCACCGATGCCGGTGAGCTTGGCGGCGGCGGAAGTGATGGCCTTCCAGCTCTCCTCATAGTCCAGACCGGCGTTGTGAGCCAGACCGGCACACATGGGCAGATGCTGGATGGGGATGACGGGAGCGTCGGTGATGATGGCGATGTCCACGCCGGCCTCCCGCAGGATGCGAGGAGTGTCAAAGCTCTTGTTGATCAACTCGATCTTGCTCTTGCCGCCAAAGGTGGGGCCAACGAAGGCGGGCAGACCTTCCTTTGCCAGTTCGTCGGCGATGAGGGCGCCGTCGGTG
>CAZVRM010000101.1:0-6152 GCA_964629605.1 uncultured Oscillospiraceae bacterium | reverse complement strand
CAGCGGCCCGTGTCCTTTGGTAAACACAAATCTGACTTTTTTGACACGCTGAAAAATCCCCGACCGGCCGGTCGGGGATTTTCCTATGTGCTTAAGCGCGGGACTTCTTTCTCAGAAAGGTGGACACCACCGCCAGGAGGGCCAGGCTTCCTACGGACAAACCAGTCATGATCATGTACTCAGTGGAGCGGTCGGTAATGGCATCATTCATGGCCTGCAGTTCAATTTCCTTCACATTGCCGAAATCGTCGGTCAGCTTGAGCACGCCCAGCACATCGCCGGTTTTGACCTGACGGCCGATCTCGTTGAGGACGATCTCTCGCTGGAGGGCGGTCTGGGTCAGCATGAGGGCATCCCCGGCGGCTGCCAGACGGATATTCTGCTCGTCGCTGCCCTGGGTGGCGGCAGTGGTAACTTCTTCCCCGGCGGCAACGCCTTCCTTGTGGAAGGTGCGGGCCCAACGCATGATGTTGATGGTTTCCAGATGGCTGCCCAGCAGATTGCCGCTGGCAGTGGGCACCGACTTGCCGTTCATGACGATGGAGTAGAACAGCAGATCCTCTTCATCATAGTCCATGCAGCAGGTCAGATTGTAACCGGCAACGCTGATGTAGCCGGTCTTGACACCGATGATGTCATCCTTAAACTCATTCTCATATTCCGGGATGTTGCGGGGGCACATGACACGGTTGGTGCTGTTGTAGCGATAGGGCTTGTGGTGCTTGTTGGTTGCGGGCATGGTGCCGTTGGGGGAAGAAACGATCTCCCGGAACAGGTCGTACTTCATGGCTTCCCGCACCAGAATCAGCATATCTTCGCAGGAGATGCGGTTCTGCTCGGACAGACCGTGGGGATCTGCGTAGTGGGTTTTGGTCATACCCAACTCGTCTGCCTTGTCGTTCATCATCTGGATGAAGGTGTCGATGTCGCCTGCCACATAGGCAGCCAGCGTGGTGCCGGCTTCGTTGCCCGAAACGATCAGGAAGTAATTCATCAGATCCCGGATGGTGACTTCCTCACCGGACTCCAGGTGCCAGGTGTCCATCCAGTAGCAATATTTTTCAGAGACAGCCTCAACGGGAACCACGGTGGAGCCCTCCAGCGTGGGGTTGTGCTCCAGAACCAGCAGGGCGGTCATGACCTTGGTCATACTGGCAGGGGCGTTGGTGCGGTCGGGATACTTGGTCAGCATCACAGTGCCGGTGGTCTCCTCATACAGCAAAGCAAAGCCCACATTGGGGATGCTGGGGGTGTCTTCGGGGACGATAATAGGGCCATCGAACTCTGTACCGTCATAGGCAAAGGCCAAACAGGCCTGGCTCATGACCAGCAGGCACAGCAGCAAGGCAAAAATACGTTTCAGCATAAAAAACCTCTTTTCTCTATTTGGGTTGCCGGGAAAGAAATCATTGTGACCGATACTTTGTATTTGTAATGGTAGCACTTTTTCAGCCAAAATACAAGAAAAAGCCGCATCTTTCGATGCAGCCGGACAATAAAAAAAGCCCCTTTGGGCGAATACAAATAAAAAAAGAACTGACCCCTAAACGATGCATCTTTCACCTACATCAAGCAAGGGTCAGTTCATTAAATTCTTGGTATCTAACATCAATTTAACCTCTCTTTCTTAGATTGGACGATTTCATTCGTTCATTTCATCGTTCCGAATCATTTCCACTTTTTTTATTTAAACTCCCGTTAAGTGGGAGAACCTGTATGTCGGAATCTAATGTTTGATCGAAGTATCGTCTTTTGGCTTTTATCTGTACATTGGTATCATCCTTCCTTGTGTCTATAATATAGCACAGAAAAAGGTGGTTTTCAAGATGGGAAATTGTATGAAATGAACAGCGAAAACTTGTGCAAAACACAGAAATACATCAAAATGCACAGTTCTTGTGTTGACTTCATCAATACAGCGCAGTATAATAAAAGTGTTGGGGCGGTCAAATGACCGCCCCATTGTTGTTTTATTCGCCGTTTGCGGGGGAAATGACCTTGCCCATGTTCCAGGTGCTGGCGGCGCGCTTGGCGGCCTCCAGACGCTGCTCTTCGTTGTTGTAGGGCACCTCTGCCGTACGGCAGCCGCAGTCCAGGCAGGTAACGTAAACGCACCAGCCGTTCTCTTCTTCCATCAGACCGACACCCCGGCACAGGGGGCAGTCTTCCAGTTCAATATCATGGATCTCCATGGTAATTCTCCTTTAGTAGAAACATATACAACCATTATATCGTATTTTCAGTAAAACACAATGGGAAAAAACAGCATTTTGTTAATTTAGAGAGAAAAAGCGATAAAGCGCAAACGCTTTTTGTCAGCATTGCGAATTGTCATCAAAGGGGCTTTTAGCGTAAAATGAGTTATTAAGAGAAATTCGAGGGGGGAGCTTGAATGATCTGTGACAATATTTTGCAGGCCATGGGGCGTACGCCTATGATCCGGCTGAACCGCATGGTGCCGGAAGACAGCGCCCGGGTGCTGGTGAAATTTGAAGGCCTGAACGTAGGCGGTTCCATCAAGACCCGTGTGGCCTATAATATGATTCTGGAGGCCGAAAAGCAGGGCAAGCTGGGGCCGGATACCATCATCGTGGAGCCTACCTCGGGCAACCAGGGCATTGGTCTGGCGCTGATCGGCGCTGTTTGCGGCTATAAGGTGCGCATCATCATGCCCGATTCGGTGAGCATTGAGCGTAAAAAGCTCATGCAGCACTATGGGGCGGAGGTGGTACTGGTGCACGACGCAGGAAACATTGGCGATGCCATCGAGGAGTGTCTGCAGCTGGCCATGAAGATGGAGCGGGAAGACCCTAATGTGTTTGTGCCCCAGCAGTTCAGCAATCCGGCCAATCCCATGGTGCACCGGCATCAGACCGGGCTGGAGATTCTGGAGCAGGTGGGTGGCTCTATCGACGGGTTTTGTTCGGGTATCGGCACCGGCGGCACCATCACCGGTATCGGTGAAACACTGAAAGCCCTCAATCCCCATATGACCATCTGGGCGGTAGAGCCGGAAAATGCCGCCATTCTGGCGGGCGGCACGGTTGGCGCCCACCTGCAGATGGGCATCGGCGATGGCCTGATCCCCGCCAATCTGAACCGGGAGATCTATGAGGAAATCTGTATCATCTCCGATCGGGAGGCGCTGCAGACTGCCCGGGATCTGGCCCGCAAGGAGGGCTTGATGTGCGGTGTTTCCTCTGGTACCAATGTGGCAGCGGCTCTGCGGCTGGCAAAAAAGCTGGGGCCGGGAAAAACGGTGGTCACCGTCCTGCCGGACACCGCCGAGCGGTATTTCTCCACACCGCTGTTTGAAGAATAAAAGAAGACGTGCTGCAAGCCCTTTTGTCAAAGGTGCATTTGCAGCACGCTTTTTGTGTGCTCAAGGTTTGTTCCACGCGGCGGAATGTTCCCGGATGAACAACAGGATACATTCTTTCAGCTTGCGGATGCTTTCGGTTTCGGTTTTGCGAATGTGAGTACCCATGCCCAGCTCCCGGATGGCAGGCGGACTGACCGGCACACACAGCACATCGTCGGTGCGGCCGCGAATCATCAGCTCAGACATCATGGATACGCCCAAGCCACGCCCCACCATGCGGATCACCGTTTCGTCATCCACGCGGGAGAGCCGAGCGTTGAGCTTGACCCCTTCGGGCTCCAGTGCGGCGTTGACATCCAAATCAAAATTGCCGTAGGGCATCAGGAATTCCTGACCGGCAAACTCCTTCAGCGGAAAAACGCTTTTGTCTTTCAGCTGATAATTCTTTGGCAGAATGGCGTACATCTGCTCATGGTATAAAGGGATCCAGTCGCAGAAGCTGTAATCGTGGTAACTGGCAAAAATCACATCGGTCTCGCCCTTTTCCAACAGCTCAAAGGGCTCCAGTGCATGATCCACCATGCGAAGATCCACCCGGATCTCCGGGCAGGCACGGCGGAAACGGTACAGAATTTCAGGCATCCAGTGCATGGCAATGCTGGCGTAGGCAGCGATGCGGATCACTTCATTTTTCTGCTGGGCGATGGTGCGGATCTGGTTTTCCAGCATGGCATTTGCCTGCAGAAACTCCCGGATGGCAGGCATCAGCTGTCGCCCCTGTTCGGTGAGCCGAATACCGCTGTGGCTGCGCTGCAGCAGCGGGAAGCCCACCTCCCGCTCCAGTGCGTCCATCATATGGGTCAGACCCGACTGGGTGTAACCCACCACTTCAGAGGCCTTGGTAAAGCTGCCCAGATCGGCAGCTGTCATCAGGATCTCCAGCTTTTTACTGTCCACGGCGCCATCCCTCCATTCCAAGTGTATGAGAATTTCTCATATACCCATTATAAACCTGCGTTTGTCAGATTGCAAGAACAATGGTAAACTATAGAAAAAAGGAAGGGTGGAAGGGAAAATGCAGAAACGCTTGAACTTCAAACAAAAGATCTTGGTAGCCGGAACGCTGTTCGGAATGTTTTTCGGCGCCGGAAATCTGATTTTTCCGGTACATCTGGGTCAGCTGGCAGGCAGTCAGGTTTTTCCTGCCATGCTCGGCTTCATTCTGATGGCGGTGGGCATTCCCATTTTAGGTGTAGCTGCGATCGGAAGCACCCATTCTGACGGCTTGCAGGCACTGGCCAGCAAGGTGGGCAAGGGCTATGGATATGTGTTCACCTGCCTGCTGTATTTGACCATCGGCCCCCTTTTCGCCATTCCCCGGTGCGCCAGCACGTCGTTTACCACCGGCATACAGCCTATGCTGGGAGCGCATGGCGGTGCAGGAGCGCTGCTGATCTTCTCCCTGGTGTTTTTTCTGGTGGTACTGCTGCTGTCATTGCGCCCTGCAGGCATCACTGTCTGGATCGGTAAGATCATCAACCCGGTGTTTCTGCTGTTTCTTGCCATTCTGGTCATTGCGGCCTTGCTCCGTCCCGGCGCAGCGGTATCTGCGGTGATGCCCGACAGTGCCTATGAGAGTCATGCGTTTTTTTCAGCCTTTATCGAAGGCTATGGCACGATGGATGCCATCGCCGGTCTGGCTTTTGGCATTGTGGTAATTGACATCATCCGGTCTATGGGTGTGCAGGAGGATTCCGCCATCGCGAAGGATGTGCTCGGTTCGGGTATTCTGACCGGCCTGCTGATGGCGGCGATTTATGTGGTCACGATCCTGATGGGCGCACAGTCCCGTGGTCTGTTTGAGATCTCGGAAAACGGCGGCATTGCACTGGCGCAGATCTCCGAACATTATCTGGGGGCTGCAGGCAGTCTGGTGCTGGCTGTTACCATTACCTTTGCCTGTCTCAAGACGGCCATCGGCCTGGTCACCAGCTGCAGCGAGGCCTTTGTTCAGATGTTTCCCAAGGCGCTGCCTTACAAGGCCTGGGTGGTGATTTTCACGGCCTTTTCCTTTGTGATCTCCAATGTGGGTCTGTCGGGAATCATCGAATATTCCCTGCCGGTGCTCATGTTCCTGTATCCCCTTGCCATCACGCTGATTTTGCTGGCGCTTGGCGGCAGATGGTTTGCCCATGACCGGGCAGTTTATGTGAGCGTGACGGCATTTACCGGCGTGTCCGCCCTGCTTGATCTGCTGAAGAGCCTGCCTGCGTCCATACAACAGGGGCTTCATCTGGAAGGGCTGTTGGGCTTTGCGCGGCAGATTTTACCCTGGTTTGATTTGAATCTGGGCTGGGTGGTACCTGCCGTTGTGGGTCTGGCAGTCGGTCTGCTGATTCGTATCACAAGAAAGAAAAAAGCCTGAAAATGATGAAAAGGGTTCGTTGCACAATGCCACACCTTCTGTCATTCCGAGCAAAAATGCCGCCTAATGGCGGCGTTTTGCGTGGGAAAACGGATTGCCACGGCCTGCTTCACAGGCCTCGCAATGACAGAGCACATTTTGCAACGAGCCCTTTTGCTCGGAATGACAGAAATTGTGCGGTGTTTTTTCGGAACCGAACAGCATTGATCCATGGTGTAGCCCCTAAAATCGATTTTCTCTGTGGACATTTTTCCGGAAAAACTGTATAATAAAGAGAAAGATCATGACCGCTCGACTTTGCTTTCCCGTTCCGGGGAAGCCGAATGATCAAAGGAGGTATGCGAATGAAAAAACGAATGTTCAGTATGCTTTTAGCCATCGTCATGGTGCTGGGATTGCTGCCCG
>CAZVRM010000100.1:0-6199 GCA_964629605.1 uncultured Oscillospiraceae bacterium | reverse complement strand
GCCGCTTTCCACATCATAAAACCGCATGAGCAGGTTGATGAGGGTGGTCTTGCCTGCGCCGGTGGGACCCACCACGGCGATCATCTGACCGGGCTTGGCCTCCAGGGAGAAGTTTTTCAGAATGGTGCGCTCCGGCTCATAGCCGAAGGACACGTTGTCCAGCTGCACATGACCCTGCACATCGGTCAAGATCTCTGCCTCAGGGGCATCGGCAGGCTCCAGCGGCTCATCAATGATGCGGAAGACTCGCTCGGCGGCGGCCACCGCAGACTGCAGCTCGTTGAAAATGTCGGCGATCTCCCGGATGGGGCCGGAAAACTTCCGGCTGTAGAGCACGAAAGCGCCGATGTCGCCCACCGACATTCTGCCCTGCATATGAAGGATGGTGCCGAACACCGAAACCAGCGTCATGGAAAGGTTGTGGATGAAGTTCACCGAGGGTCCCATCATGGCGGTCTGGTACTCCGACTGGTAATAGGCCTCCACAGCCTGACCGTTGATGTCGTCCAGTTCATCCAGCGTGTTGTCCTCCTGGTTATAGGCCTTGAGGGTTTTCTGGCCGGAAATCATTTCCTCCACAAAGCCGTTGAGCTCGCCCAGCTTACGGGAGCGCAGGCGGAAGAATTTGTGGGTCTTTTTTGTTACGACCCGGGTGATGAGGATGGACAGCGGGACGGTAAACAGGAATACCAGCACCAAAACGGCCTGAATGGACAGCATTTCTGCCAAAGAGACCACAATGGTGATGACACTGGCAAAAATCTGCACCACATCGGAACTTAAAGATGCGTTGATGGTGTCGGTATCGTAGGAGATGCGGCTGATAATGTCGCCGGTGGCATGGGTGTCAAAATAGCCCACAGGCATATCGGCCAGACGGGTGAAAATGTCCTGCCGCATCCGATAGGTGATCTTTCGTGAAATGGTGATCATCAGCACATTGAGGGCGTAATCCATCACGGCAGATGCCACGAAAAACACAGCCATCAGCAGGGCAAAATGTCCCACGGCGGCAAAATCCACCTGCCCTACCCCCGGCTCGATGGCGTCGATGGCCTTGCCCGACAGCTTGGGGCCTAACAGGGCGAACAGGTTGGAGCCGATGGTCAGCGCAACGGCCAGAAGCAGTCCCCAGCCATGGCGAAGCATATACTTCAGCAGGCGCAGGACGGTGTTGGTTTTGGTTTGCTTCATACCTGCGCCCCCTCTCCCATCTGCAGGCGGCTGATTTCCCGATAGAGGTCGCAGCTTTGCATCAGCTGATCGTGGGTGCCGAAACCCGACATTCGACCCTCTTCCAGCACCAGAATTTTATCACAGTTTTTTACCGAAGACACACGCTGAGCGATGATGAGGGTGGTGGTGTCGCCGTAATCCTTGTGGATGGTCTGACGCAGGCGGGCATCGGTCTGGTAATCCAGCGCCGAAGAGCTGTCGTCCAGAATGAGGATGTCGGGGCGGCCTGCCAGCGCACGGGCGATGAGCAGCCGCTGTTTTTGTCCGCCCGAAAGATTGACGCCACGGGCTTCCAGCGATGCGCTCATGCCGCCGGTCTCTTCGATAAAGAACGCGGCCTGTGCGTCCTTTGCCGCCTGTTCCAGACGGGTCATGTCCAGATTTCTGCCGATACGGATGTTTTCGCCGATGGATTTCTTGAACAGAATATCATTCTGGAAGACCACGCCGAACTTGTCCCGAAGCGCCTTCAGGTCATAGGCGCGCACGTCCTTACCCTCCACCCGAATGCTGCCCGACTGGATGTCGTAAAAGCGCATCAGCAGGCCTGCAAGGGTACTTTTTCCGGCGCCGGTAGGGCCGATAATGCCCAGACTTTCGCCTCGATTGAGGGCAAAACTGATTCCTTCCAGATTATTTTCTTTATTATTATACGAAAAGTTTACATTTTCAAAGACAATATGGGCTTGCTCGGAGGTTTCGGGGATGGGCTGGGGTGTCAGTTCCTCTTCGGTGGCCATAACGGCTTCAATGCGCTCGGCAGAGGCCAGCGCCTTGCTCCACATGGTCAAAACCCGGGTGATGGACATCATGGCATTGAGGATGATGGTGAAATAGGTCAGAAACGCAGTGATGGCACCCGGGCCGCACAGACCCCGGTTCACCCGCCAGGCACCCACCAAAATCACCAGCACCAACCCCAGATTGAGGGTCAGATTCATGGCGGGCTTGCTGGCCGCCATCACCATGTTTGCCTTGTTCTCGTCATTCATGACCTGCCGGTTGACCTGTTCAAAGCGAACTTTTTCACCCTCGCTGCGGCTGAGCGCCTTAATGACCCGGACGCCCGAGGCGTTTTCCCGCACTACACGCACCATAGTGTCCACCGACTGCTGCAGGTGGTCAAAGAGGGGGATGGAGCGGCGGGAAACAAAAAACACGATGGCCAGAATGATGGGCAGCATACAGGTGAGCACCAGCGCAAGCACCGGCTCCAGCGTGATGGTGACGATAACGCCGCCGATGACCAAAATAGGCGCACGGATACCGATGCGCTGCATCATGCCCACCATCCGGTGGATGTTGTAGGTATCGGTGGTCATGCGGGAGATCAGGCTGGGGACGGTAAAGCCGTCGATCTGCCGGTTGGACAGGTAAGAAATCTTGCGAAACAGGTCGTGGCGCAGGCGGCGGGTGGTCTCCCGGGCAACCCAGGCAGCCATCCGGTTGGCGATCACATTGCCCAAAATGGCAAGAATGGAGCACACCAGCATGACCACGCCCCACTTGAGCACCAGACTGAGATCCTGCAGGGGCACGATTTCGTCAATGATGTGCGCCAGAATGTACGGCAGGAACAGATCCATGATGGTGCCGGTGAACTTGATCACCAGACCCAGACTCATGCGTTTGAGATACGGACGGACATAGCGGAAGATCAGACGCAAGTGCCATCACCATCCTCTTTTTTACAGGTCTCTACCTGGCTGTAGCAGTTGCGGCGACCCTCCCGAGCACGCTGCAGCAATTTTTCCATAGCGGCGCAAAAGACCTGTCGTTCCTCTGCGGTTAAGCCCTCCAGCAGCCAGTCGTAATAGGCCTCTTCCAGGGCGATCACGTCGTCTTTCACCTGCAGGGCTTCCTCGGTGGCCTGAATGACCTTTGCCCGGCCGTCTTTGGGGTCGGCGGTACGAATGACATAGCCCCGCTCCTCCAGTCCGGCCACCAGTCGGGTGACGGCAGCCTTGTCCACGCCCATGTCCTCCACCAGCTCCTGCTGGCTCATGGATTTGTGGTAGCCGATGTGGCGCAGCGCCTGAATCTGAGAGGGGGTCAGGCCGGTATCTCTGGTGCGCCGAGCCACAAAGCCCTGCGCCCAACGATTGATCCGGCGAAACGAAATGCGAATATTATTCATAAACTATCATCTCCAGATTTTAGTATAGCTCCATTTTGTTGATAATGTCAACCATTTATGTAAAAAAAGACGGTGTTTTCACACCGTCAGATCTGCATAGGTTCCGTTGCACATGGATAACAGATGGTCGGAGGCCAGCTCCACCTGTGCACCGATCCGCCCGGCAGACACCAAAATGGTGTCCCAAAGCTGGGCAGTCTCTTCCACAAAGGTGGGATAGAGCTTTTTCATGCCCACGGGGCTGCAGCCGCCCCGGATATAGCCGGTGACCTTGTTGATCTCGTTGACGTGGATCATCTCCACGTGCTTCTCGCCTGCCGCCCGGGCGGCTTTTTTCAGATCCAGCGTGGCATCTGCCGGGATGACAAACACACAGAAGCCGCCGGAAGTGCCCCGGGTCACCAGTGTTTTAAACACCCTTTGAGGATCCAGCCCCAGAATGGAGGCCACCGTCACCCCGTCCACGTGCTCCTTACCGTGGGCATAACCATGGGGCGTATAGGGGATGTGCGCCTGCTCCAACAGGCGCATCACATTGGTTTTCTCTTCCGCCATGGTTCAGCCCATCAGCTCGAAAAAGCTCTTTCGGGCGTTTTCCACGTGGATACCCATGAGCCGTTCGGCTTCATCGGCGTTCCGCTGCTCAATGGCAGTGAGGATCGCCCGGTGCTCTTGGGTAGAAGCGGCGGCACGACCCTGACGCACGGTGGTAACGCGCGCCTTTTGGATATAGTTATGGAAGGTGGTCAGCATCTGCTTGAGGGGACGGCTGCGGCAGCTTTCGTAGACGATCTCATGAAAGCGCTGATCCAGAGCGCCCACCTGCAGGTTATCGCCCCGTCCCAGATAAAACTCCTGCAGCTCGACGATCTCACGCAAATCGGAAAGCTCCTCCTCGGTGATATTCTGAGCGGCGCGACGTGCGGCAAGTCCCTCGATGCGGGTGCGGATGATATAAATATCGTCCACGTCGCTGCTGGAGATGCCTACCACCACGGCACCCTTGTTGTGGGTGGTCTTTACCAGTCCCTCCAGCTCCAGCTGCATGAGTGCCTCCCGGATAGGCGTGCGGGACACACCCAGCTCAGCGCTGAGCTTGACCTCGGTAAGGCTGGTGCCGGGTGCCAGATCTCCGTCCAGAATGGCCTTTTCCAGCTGGTGGAACACCTGCGCACGAACGGGAGAAGCGGCGCTGACAGATTCGATTCGTTTCATAATGGCATCTCCTTTTTGGAAAAGCCCGCGGCGGTGCCGCGGGCTGATGTTCGGGGTTATCGTCTGCGGTTTTTGCGGCGCTTGGCGCGCTTGCGGTTGATGAGGATGGCGTAGACCACCAGAATGACGATCAGTGCCACAATGGAGGCAACAATGATTTTAAAAGTGGTGCTGGTAAAGAAAGCGGTGACCCGATCCAACACATACAGCATGGTGGAACGCTCCACACCCTCGGCAGCGATCAGATCCAGCTGATACTCCTTGTCCTCGTACCGGACGGTCAGTTCGCCCAGCACATCGCCGGCAGCCACGGGAGCCACCACATCTTCCGCCAGCGTGTAGCTCATATCCAGATCGGTGATCTCATAGGTATTGGGCAGCATAGCGGTAATGTTTTCGGCAGGACGCACCACCACGCTGTCCTTTTCATCGGCCAGACGGACGGGGACGGTAGTGATGGGCTCACTGCTGGACAGCATCACCTGCTGAGAATAGCTGGCGGCGCCCCAGTTGAACAGCTTGATGGTTTCGGCAAACTGCATACTGATGCCTTCCACCTTTTCGCAGCCCAGAACCACGGAATAGTAGGTATAATCGCCCTTGACGCAGCCGGCCACCAGGCAGAGACCTGCCGGTGTGGTGGTGCCGGTCTTGATACCGATAGCGCCCTCGTAATAATACTCGCCGGTGGATTTCTTGGTGAGCAGATGGTTGGTGGTGTACTTGGTGGTGGTGCGGTCGTGCTTGTTGGTGATGGGCAGCACCACCTCGTCCTGTGCTACCAGTTCGGCAATGGTCTCATTCTTCATGACCTCGATGGTCAGGGTCAACAGATCACGGGCGGTCGTATAATGGTCTTCGTTGTGCAGGCCATGAGGATTGGTAAAATGGGTGTTGGTCAGACCCAACTCCTGTGCCGTGTTGTTCATCAGATCCACAAAGCCCTCGATGCTGCCCGACACATGGATGGCCAGTGCGTTGGCGGCATCGTTGCCCGAACCAATCAGCAGATAGCGCATCAGATCCATAAAGGAGATCTGCTCGTTGTTCAGCAGATAGCTGGCAGAACCCATCTCGTACAGGCCGTCGATGGCCTCGTTGGTGACGGTGACCACGTCCTCAGGATTGCCGTATTCCAGCGCCACCAGCGCCGTCATCAGCTTGGTGGTAGAGGCCGGGAAGAGCTTCATGTCGGCATCCTGCTCCAACAGGATGGTGTCGGTGTTCAGCTCATAGAGAATGGCGGCCTTGGCTTCCACATGATGCGCCGGTGCGGGAGCGGCAAGTACCGGCGTACAGCACAAAACCGCAGCCAGCACCAAACAGAAGATTCTTTTCATCATGTGATCGCCCTCCCACTCACTCTATCTGATCATTTTAGAGAAATTTCCATATATTTATACTTATCTTATCAAAAGAAAGGCGGGATTTCAACAGGATTTTCCACCCTGCTACAGAATTCAAAACTTCTTAAGAAATAAAAAAGTGCCGCCCCTTTCGGAGCGGCACTTTCAGTTGTCCTATGAGAGTCTTATGACAGACAGAGATTCAGATTAGACCAAACCCTGAGCGATCATAGCGTCGGCAACGCGCAGGAAGCCAGCGATGTTA
>CAZVRM010000099.1:0-6210 GCA_964629605.1 uncultured Oscillospiraceae bacterium | reverse complement strand
GGAACCAAATTGTCGAAAAGAACCCAGCGAAGCGGTTCTTTGACAGTCTCAGCACCGCGAAAGCGGTGCTTTTTGCTGTTATTCGCTCAGGTACTGCTCAAGTTCGCGTAAGAAGACGTTGTAACAGTTGTCAAAACTGTCCTGCGACAGAAAGTACGGCGTAAAAGCTTCTTCCAAACGTACACCCAGCGATGTGTTGATAATCACGGCAGTAGTGATTTTCTGTGTATTTGCCATCAGGAACTCTGCGTTCTGCATATTCAGCGGAGTGATCTCCGTTTCGCCAACACCTGCATTGGCCGAGAGTTGTTTTATAGCCTCCTGATACACCGCAAGACTGACGGGGGCATGATACTCATAGGTCAGCTGTCCGCGCGCCCAATCGGTCTGTACGCTGTAGTCCAAAAGGAACTTTAACAGTTCAAATGCCTGTTCCGGCGCTTTTGTTTTGGCGCTCACACCACCGAAGCAAACGATGGAGGCACAAAGGGACTGAGGGTCGTTCAGTTTGTGGTAGGGCATTGCCACCATGGGACTGCCTGCCTTGGCAGGAAACAGGGACTGGTAGTAGCGGATTTCGTTCAGAAAGGCATAGTTCTCGGTGAAAAAGGAAAAACTTGCTGTGGCGCCTGAAAAGTCGGTTGCAAACTTCCGATTCAGTGCCGCAGTTTTTTCCATATTGTCGTAAACCAGTTTCACAAAGCGGCAGATTTCCTCCACTTCCGCCTTGTCGGCGGTGATCTCGCCGGTGTTTTTGTCAAAAAGCGTTATGCCGGCTGCGTCAAAAAAGGCGTTTACCGGATCTGGGCGGAAAACCTGCATGGAAACTGGCGATTTGTGGGATACATCTTCCAGCGATTCGGATTCCTTCAGAAGCATCTGATACAGATCACCTGAGGTGGAATATCCTTTGATGGTCATCAAGCGCTGACTCGTATAGGCGTACAGAAGATTGTAACTGAAGGGGATGAAATACTGTGCGCCTGCGATGTGTCCCGCATCCATCAGTACTTTCGGATAAACGGCGGGGTCAAGCTGCTCCGCAAATTGGTCGAGCGACAGAAACATTCCACTTTTTGCAAGGGTATAGCCGTCTACCTCGCCTTGCATACTGTTGCTGTTGTACAGCAGGACGTCCGGACCCCTGTCGGTCAGGGCGGCTTCCTCCGCGGCATCCAGCATTGCCTGACAGGTGGTAAAGGAGGTGACATCTAATGTGATGTCCTGTACCTGTTTGCGAAAGCTGTGGACTGCATCCACGAACAGTGCATCCGTGTCCACCATATATACGGATAGTGTGGTTTTTTCCACAGCGGGTTCTGTCGGTGCGGTGGGTGATTCTGCGGGGCGGGTACTGCATCCACTCAGGGTACAGGTGATAAGCATCAGCGCGGCCAAAAGCATCGCGGTGAAGCGGTTCTTCATAAAACAAGACCTCCTTTTCTCTACCATAGCAAGAAAAGGAGGTTTCTGCAATGTTCGGGAAAGAAACTTCGGAATTCTTAAGATTCTCCGGCAAACCGATAGCCCGCCCCGCGGACGGTCTGGATCACACCCTCGCCAAGCTTTTCGCGCAGGCGGTTGATATGCACCGCCACAGTGGCGCTGTCGCCCATGGCCTCCAGACCCCAGACCCGCTCATAGAGGGTCTCACGGTCAAAAACCATACCTGCGTTGCGCATAAAGAACAGAAGAAGCTCGTATTCCTTGTTTTTCAGGGGCACTTCCTGTTCGTTCAGAAAGACCCGCCGTGCGGCAGTGTCCAGCTTCAGACTGCCCGACTGGAGCACACGGCCTTTGTCCCCCTGCTTGAGACGTGCGTACTGGGCAAGATTGGCCCGCACCCGAGCCACCAGCACACTGGGAGAAAAGGGCTTTTCGATATAATCGTCGGCACCCAGCCCCAGACCCCGGATCTTGTCCAGATCTTCGGTGCGGGCGGTCACCAGCAGAATGGGCACGTCCAGCTGCTCCCGCAGGTGCTGCAGCAGGGTGAAGCCATCCATTTTGGGCAGCATCACGTCCAGCAGGATCAGATCAAAGGGCTGCTGCAGTGCCAGTCTGCGGCCGGTCTCGCCGTCCTCGGCAAGGGTGACCTGATAACCGTTCAGTTCCAGATAATCCTTTTCGATGCGGGCGATAGCCCGGTCGTCTTCCACAATCAAAATATGGGGCATGGTCAGTCCTCCAGTCTGGGCAGCTGGATCTCCAGCGTCAGCCCGTGGGGTTGGGCGTTTTTGGCAATGATGCGGCCGCCCATATTGCGCACTGCCCGGGACACGATGGCCAGCCCCAGACCGGAGCCGGAGATCTTTTCGTTGCGGGCAGGGTCGGCGCGGTAAAAGGCGTCAAAAATATGGGGCAGGGATTGGGATGACACACCGGGGCCGTTGTCGGTGAAGGTCAGGGAGACAAAGGTGGGAGTCTCCCGCAGGGCAATGTCCAGAGCGGACGCGCCGTATTTGCAGCTGTTTTCGGTGATGTTGGTAACGATGCGGTGCAGGGTATCCGGGTCGGCCATTATCCGGCTGCTGGGCTGCTCCGGGAACAGGTAGGTGATGTCCATACCCTTGTGGGCATACTCGGGAGCAAGCACCATGTGGAGCTGCTGCAGCTCCTCGTGGAGGGTGACCGGCTCGGGATGATCCTCGTTGCGCCCCAGATCCATCCGGGAAAAGAGGAAGAGCTTGTTCACCAGTCCCTGCAGATCCCGGGTCTTGTCCCGAATGATGGTCAGATATTGTCGGCGGCTGTCGTCGGTCTGCGCCACACCGTCCAGAAGGCCTTCGGTATAGGCGCGGATGGCGGTCAGCGGTGAGCGCAGATCGTGGGAAATGCCTGCCAGCAGCTCCTGCCGGTTGCGGTCGTTTTGCTGCTGTTCCTCCACCAACTGCTGCAGCTGGGCGGCTGTGGCGTTGAAGTCGGTTCGAACGGCGGAAAACTCATCCTCTTCGGTCTGGGGCAGACGACAGGAAAGATCACCCTCCCGCAGCTGGCGCAGACCGTCGGACAGCTCCCGCAGCGAACCCTCGATTTTTCGCAGCACGCCCCGGGAGAGAAAACGGTTGACGATCACCAGTGTCAGCGTCAGGCCGACCAGCGTGAACCACCGGGAAAAATGCTCGGTGAGCCGCACGTGGTACTGAAAATCCTCCATGGAGGAAAACCGCTGCTGCAGCAGATAAAGCCAGGAAAGGCGGTCTGCCAGAAAAGAAAACAGCAGATAGGTGATCATGGGCAGGGCAAACATGAGAATATGGGACCAAAACAGGCGCTTTTTCACCGACATAAGGTGCACCTCCGGAAAAACGTATCATTTCAAACAGTATAGCACATTTGGGTGAAAAATGGATGAAAAGTGCGTGAATTTCCGATAAAAAGGAAGCCGGACGGGGAAACCGTCCGGCAAGGGAGAATGTAATGCGTCATACGACGCGGATTCTACAATGTTTACTTGTGCAGGAAGGGGAGGCTGATGTGGGGAATGTGGCTCTTGAAACGGGCGTGGGTTTTCTTGTCCTCTTCCTTGGGGGTGATGTCGCCGGCCTTGGTGAGTGCCCAACGGGTCAGAGAGGGGCCAAACAGCTCATACACCAACACGGAGAACAAAATGATGTTGCGGATCAGCTTGCCGTCCACAGCGCCCAGAGCCATGGCGGTAGAGGACATACCCAGAGCCACGCCTGCCTGAGGCAGCAGGGTGATACCCAGATATTTGACAACATTCTTTTCACACTGGGTAGCGGCAGCGGAGCTCATGGCACCCACATACTTACCGACAGAGCGGGACAGAATGTACATCAAACCAATACCTACGACGGTCAGGCTGCTGAACACGCTCAGCTCCAGCTCCGCACCGCTGAGCACGAAGAACAGGGCGTACAGAGGGGCGGTCCACTTGTCGGAACGATCCATAATGTCGGGAGAACGGGGGCACATATTGCAGAAGATGGTACCCAGCATCATACAGACCAACAGGTTGGAGAAACCAATGTGTACGGGGCCGATATGGAACTTCATGGTAGACAGGGAGATGGTCATGAAGACGAATGCGATGGTCAGAGACAGACGGTTGGAGTTGGAGAAGAACATCCGCTCCAGCAGCGTCAGCAGCAGACCCATCACAGAGCCAAGGATCAGAGAGCCAAAGATCTCGATCATGGGGTTGACCAGAATGGAGATGATGTCCACAGCGCCAGACTGCAGTGCCTGTGCCACACCGAAGGAAACTGCGAACAGCACCAGGCCTACGGCGTCATCCAGAGCAACGATGGGCAGCAGCAGAGAGGTCAGCTTACCCTTGGCCTTATACTGACGGACGACCATCAGGGTGGCGGCAGGGGCAGTGGCCGAAGCGATGGCACCCAGGGTGATGGCGGCGGGCAGGGACAGGGCGTTGGGCATGGCAAAGTGTACGCCCATCAGCACAGCGTCCACCAGCAGGGTGGTGATGACGGCCTGGAACACACCGATGATGCTGGCCTGTTTGCCGAACTCTTTCAGTTCGTTCAGTCGGAATTCGTTACCGATGGAGAAAGCGATGAAACCCAGAGCCACCTGAGAGATGACACTGACGGCCTCCACATCGGCCATGGAATTGAAACCCAGACCGGAAACGCCCAGGGCGCCCAGCCCATAGGGGCCGATGGCCAGACCGGCGATCAGAAAGGCGGTGACGTCGGGCAGATTGAGCTTGAGCTTTTTGAATACACGGGTCATCAGAAGACCTGCCACCACAGCGATGGCAATGGGAATCAGATGAGACATGGGTAATGCCTCCTTACATGATAACAATTTGATACAATAAAAACTGCCATACGTTATTATAAACAAAAATAAAAAGGTTGCAATGTGCAAAATAACCAAAGAATAGAAGGGGAAAACCAGAAAAAGAACACAGCGTTGCAATGTCTGCGCTTTCGTGATAAAATAATATGAGAAAACGAGCAAAGGAGGCGCCTTATGAACGCACAAAGCAGACGGGAAGCCATCAAAAAGCATCTGGAACAGTCGCAGCTGCCGGTCAGTGCTACGGCGTTGGCGTCTCAGCTGTCGGTGAGCCGACAGGTGATCGTTGGTGATATTGCCCTGCTGCGCGCCTCCGGCGCGCCCATCGAGGCTACGCCCCGGGGATATGTGCTGTCCCGACCGGCCGGTGTTTATGGGCAGGTAGTCTGCTGCCACAGCGGACAGGACATGGAGCGGGAGCTGAACCTGTTGGTAGATCTGGGCTGCGTGGTGGAGGATGTGAGCGTGGAACATCCCATTTACGGTCAACTGACCGGGCGGCTGCAGCTGACTTGCAGAGCCGATGTTGCGGCGTTTATCGAAAAGGTCGCGGATAGTGCCGCGCTGCCATTGTCTGCGTTGACCGAAGGCATCCACACCCACGGCCTGCGCTGTCCCGACCTGCAGACGTTGGAAAAAGCAAAAAAAGCACTGCGTGACCTGCAGATTTTGCAGGAATAAGGCAGTACGGTCTTGACAATTTCAAAAAGAAGATTACAATAGTCTTGTCAGGTGTCTTGACACTGGACAAGGCTATTTTCTTTTGTGGAGGATGGTTATGAAAGAGTTTTTGAAGAGAAAAAATATTGAGATCTCTGCCAAACGGTACGGCATTGACGCGCTGGGTGCCATGGCGCACGGTCTGTTCTGTTCCCTGCTGATCGGTACGATTTTCAAAACGCTGGGCTCTCAGTTGGGCATTCAGCTGTTCGCCGATGTGGGTGCCTTTGCCTCTGTCATGGATGGCGCCGCCATGGCCATGGCCATCGGCTACGCGCTGCAGGCGCCGCCCATGGTACTGTATTCTCTGGCGACGGTAGGCTGGGCAACCGATTCTCTGGGTGGTGCGGGCGGCCCGCTGGCGGTGCTCATCATTGCCATCGTTGCCACAGAGTTCGGTAAGGCCGTATCCAAGGAAACCAAAATCGACATTTTAGTGACCCCGGCTACCACCATTCTGGTAGGCGTGGGATTGGCCATGCTTGTGGCTGCCCCCATTGGCGCTGCCGCTTCGGCCTTTGGACAGCTCATCAAGAACGCCACCGTGCTGCAGCCCTTCCTGATGGGCATCGTGGTGTCGGTGCTGGTGGGCATTGCGCTGACCCTGCCCATTTCCTCTGCTGCCATCTGTGCTGCTGTTACTCTCACCGGTCTGGCGGGCGGCGCTGCTGTTGCCGGCTGCTGTGCCCAGATGGTGGGCTT
>CAZVRM010000098.1:0-6218 GCA_964629605.1 uncultured Oscillospiraceae bacterium | reverse complement strand
GCGGCGCGAATCTCGTACTGTGAATAGCCGGGAAATTCCTTCCACAGCTCCTCGATACAGGTGGTGGCGTTGTCATAAGCGCCCTCCTGCTCGAAATAACCGATTTGCAGGTTATCGCCCAGCTTTACACTGCCCTCCAGCGCCGGAATCAGACCCAGAATGCTCTTGAGCAGGGTGGTTTTACCGATACCGTTAGCGCCCACCAAAGCGATCTTCTGACCGCGCTCCATGGACAGGTTCAACGGCTTGGACAGAGGCGAATCGTAACCGATCACCAAATCTTTGGTCTCAAAAACTTGTTTGCCCGCCGTGCGGCCCACCTTAAAGTTGAACTCGGGCTTGGGCTTTTCGGCAGCCAGCTCGATCAACTCCATTTTATCCAGCTTCTTCTGCCGGGACATGGCCATATTCCGGGTGGCCACCCGCGCCTTATTGCGGTTGACAAACTCGGTCAGCTCGGCAATCTCCTGCTGCTGGCGCTTGTAAGCCGCCTCCAGCTGAGACTTCTGCACGGCATAGACCTCCTGGAACTTGTCGTAATTGCCCACATAGCGGGTCAGCTTGCGGTTTTCCATGTGGTAAATCAGGTTCACCACGTCATTCAGGAACGGAATATCGTGGGAGATCAGTACAAAGGCATTCTCATATTCCTGCAGATAACGCTTGAGCCAGGTGATGTGCTCTTCGTCCAGATAGTTGGTGGGCTCGTCCAGCAGCAGGATCTCAGGCTTTTCCAGCAACAGCTTAGCCAGCAGGACCTTGGTGCGCTGACCACCGCTCAGATCAGAAACCTCATGCTCCAGCCCCAGCGCCATCAATCCCAGCGCCCGTGCAACCTCCTCCACCTTGGAGTCGATCATGTAAAAGTCGTGGGCATCCAGCATCTCCTGGATCTCGGAAAGCTCCTCCAGCAGAACAGCCATTTCCTCTTCGCCCACCTGTCCCAGTTCGTCACAGATGACGTTCATACGGGCTTCCAGTTCAAACAACCATGCAAAGGCCGAGCGAAGCACGTCCTGAATGGTCATACCCGGCTCCAAAACGGCGTGCTGATCCAGATAGCCCGCACGGACGTTTTTCGACCACTCGATTTTGCCCTCATCGGGCTGCAGCCGATGGGTGACGATGCTCATAAAGGTGGATTTGCCCTCGCCGTTAGCACCCACCAGACCGATATGCTCGCCCCGCAGCAGACGGAAGGAAACATCCTCAAAGATGGCTCGGTCGCCAAAACCGTGAGACAGATGTTCAACGTTCAAAATACTCATGAAAGAACTCCTTTTGTTGTTATACAGCTGCCGGAACATGCTCCATGGCACTACTTCTCCGCCATGCTGTCCCAGGCTTTGCACAGTGGCCGAAAGCTGTCGCTTGCACCCAGAAATACCCGGATTCGAAAAGCGCTTCCATCTACTGACAGCGGTACGCTTTCTGTACC
This sequence comes from uncultured Oscillospiraceae bacterium, assembly GCA_964629605.1. Lineage (GTDB taxonomy): Bacteria > Bacillota > Clostridia > Oscillospirales > Butyricicoccaceae > UBA4644. The sequence goes on along the minus strand of CAZVRM010000098.1, from coordinate 4,780 downwards.
CGGCTGCACCAAAGCCCGTTTGCTCTCGATCAAACGACCGTCCCGGTCATAGGCTGCCACAAGCATCTGCGCCGGATCTTTTACCAGACAAGATACCACACCGTCCTGATAGTTCAAAAGCTCGTTGCGGTTCGCCGTCCAACTGTCGTAAAGGGTAATTTGTCCGCGGGTATCTGCCGGGATTTCGGTCACCGGCTGTGTCCGCGCTTGATCGGCATACCAGCCTGCAAAGGTATAATTTTCTCGGATGGGGATGGGCAGACTCGCCAGCCCCGTATCGGTTTGATAGGTCAAAGGCGGATTTTCCGGCAATTCGCCGGCAGAAAGCTGATAATGTACCGAAAAAATGCCCTCGAAGCCGGCGATCAAATCGGCGGCATTGACCAAACCGTAGCCGTAAGAGGTATCATATCCCGGCTCGCCCAGATCTACAGCAGTAAGGCGCAGCATTTCCGTAATATCCGCCGGCTCCAGCGTCGGATCGTACTCCAGTGCCAGCGCAGCCAAAGCTGTGACGATCGGTGCAGCGTAAGAAGTACCCCGTCCTGTGGCATATCCGCTTATATCCTTATGAGACAGACTCAGCAGGTTTTGTCCGGGAGCCACCACAAAAACCGTATCATTGGTCTGTGAAAAAGAAGATCGTTCCAGGGTCTCGTTCACCGAACCAACACCGATCACCCCTTCGTAGCCGGCAGGATACAGGGTGGCGGTAAGACTGGGTTTTCCGTTGCCTGCGGCAGCAACCACGAGGATTCCTGCCTCCTGCGCCTTTTGAATTCCTCGCTGCAACGCAAGGCTTTTCTGTCCAAGCTCCGCTTCAGTGGCTCCAAGACTAAGATTGATGATCCGGCAGCCGTCGGCAATGGCCTGATCAATAGAATGCAGCACGCCTTCCACAGAGCCCTGCGTGTCTGAAAAGGCGCGGTAGGCATAGATCTCTGCACCGGGAGCAATTCCCACGATACCTACACCGTTGTTGGGCTGAGCGGCAATCATTCCGGTCACAAAGGTACCGTGGCCGATCACATCGTTGGAGAATGACACACTTTCATCCAGCTCTGTGTTATTAACGCTATATCCAGAAAGGTTTGCACCCTGAAAATCCTCGTGGCTTGCATAAGCTCCAGAATCAATGATGCCGATCTTGACGTCCTTTCCGGTCAGCCCCTGCTGCCAGACAGGCAGCCAGTCGATGGCCTCCAGCGCCCACTGTTCGCTATAACCGGGATCGTTGGGCAGGATTTGAGCCTGTTCTGCAAAAACGGGCAATGTCAAAAGCAGGCACAGCAGCAGGCCTGTTATATTTCTGATGATATATTTCATCCAAACGCCCCCATTCCCCCATTTTATTTATTAAAAATATACCATAAGCCCCGAAAGAGGTCAATATTTCTTCCTTGCTGTGGCATCATCACAACCGGATAAAAAAGAGGCCACCCTTTCGGCAATGCTGTTCGGTTAGCGCACCACTGTCATTGCGAGGCCCGCTTTTCGGGCCGTGGCAATCCGTTTTTCCACGCAAAAGATGCGGATTCCCACGCAAAAAGCCACCCAAAGGGGTGGCTTTTGCTCGGAATGACATAAATTGTGCTGTGTTTTTCCTTAACCGAAAAGCATTGCCCTTTCGGATGGTCTCTTGCAAATCACATCTGATCCACCACGTCTCCCAGCTGGTCGCACAGGGTTTGTGCCTTAACACAATCGCCTGCCTCCAAGCAGTGGGCAATACGGATCTCCAGTTCTTTTTTCTGCTGCTCCAACAGCAGGTATTCCTTGTTGAAATGGTGCTTGTAAATCATTTTGCGGAAAGCGCGGCCGCTCATGGGGCGCACCGTGCCATTTTCCACAAACAGCACCGAATCCACGCAGTTGGCAATGGTGTAGAAATCGTGGGATACCATCAGAACCGCACCGGGATAGGCCTCCACCGCCTCCTCCAGCGCCTCCTGTGCAAAAGTATCCAGATGGCTGGAAGGCTCGTCCAGCAGCAGCACCTGCGCCTTGCCCACAGCCAGCACCGCCAGCTGCAGCAGATTCTTTTCACCGCCCGACAGATGGGCGATCTTGCGGTGCAGACTGTCGGGATCAAAACAATAGTCGGTCAGATAGGTTTCGATCTGCTCCCGGGTCTGGAAGCCCAGATCAAAGAAGGTGTCATAGATGGTGTCTTCCTCCCGGAAGACCTCCTCATGCAGCTGGGAGAACCAACCCACCTCCAAGCCTTCAGCAAACTGTGCCGCAGGGTGACCCTTACGGATCTCCCGCAGCATGGAGGACTTTCCGGTGCCGTTGGGACCCACCAGCGCCAGTTTTTCCCCGGCATGGAGCGCAAAGGACACCTGCTCCAGCAGCTTTCGGTCAAAAGACAGGCTGTAGTCCTCTACCTGCAGCACCACAGTGCCTTCCGCTACCGGCTCAGGCTGGGGTAAGGCGATCTTGGGCTTCTGAATTTCCACAAAAGGCGCATCCTGCCGTCTTGCCAGCAGTCGGTTCAGATAGCTGACCTTGCCCTTGAGCATCCGGCCTTTTTGCGCAGAGGCCACTTGGGTGGCATCGTCGCGCATACGCTCCACCACATCCTCTACCCGGCGGATTTCCTCGGCATCGGCTTTGGCCGCTACCTGCTGGTCGATCTTTTTCTGTAGGCGATAATGCTGATAGGCCATGAAGTTACCGTCGTAGACCGCCATACCGCCGTTTTCCAGATGCCAGATCTGATCAAAACAATGATTGAGCAGATAACGGTTGTGAGTCACTACCAACAGTGTTCCTTCGTAGGAATTGATCAGATCCCGCAAACCGGTAAGGTTTTCAAAATCCAAAAAGACATCTGGCTCGTCCATGATCAGCAGGCCGGGACGGCGCAGCATTTGCCGGATGACCTGCACCAGCTTGTATTCACCGCCGCTGAGCTTACCCATTTCCAGCCCGCCTTTGCCGGTCAGTTCGGCCAGATGGAGCTGTCGGTGGATATTAACCTCGTAATTGTCGGCATCCATTGCCTGACTTTCATCCAGCAGCAGCTGATACTGCTCCATCAGCGCATCCAGATTCTCTCCGGAAGACATTTCTTCGCAAACTGCGGTGATTTTGCCCTCCAATTCCAGAAAGTCCCGGCTGAGGTATTCCAATACGGTGTCGGTCTGTTCCTTGTCCCGCTGGGCAAACTGGCTGACATAACCGATACGCCCTACGTCCTCAAAGATCAGCCGCCCCTCATAAGTAAAAATATCGGGCTGCTGGATCAACCGCAACAGGGAGGTCTTTCCCGTGCCATTGCTGCCAATAAGGGCACAGTGGCGATCTTTTTCCAGTGTAAAATTCACGTTCCAAAACAGCTCCCGCTGGGGGAAGCCAAAGGACAGGTTTTTTGCTGTAATCATGGCAAAAATCTCCGTTCTTTCATCAGTTCATACAATATTATCATAAGCGGAGTTTTACCAGATTGCAAGAAAAAGTTGTATCGCTCAGATTTTGCCAAGGATGCCGCCCCGCCCTTGCCATTGGTGCAACTTTGCATTATGATAAGGTTAAGATTATTTCACTGGAGGTATTGCTATGCGCGTGCAAAACGGAATCGTCCTGACCATGGAAGGTGCGCCCATCCCCTGTGGTTACGTGGACTTTGAAAATGGAAAAATTACCAGCTGCGGAGCTATGGAAAATGCGCCGCCTTACTCCGGTGAAGTACTGGATGCCAACGGCGGTTACATTTTGCCCGGCTTTATCGACGCCCACACCCATATCGGCATTTCGGAAGAAGGCCTGCGTTGGGAGGGCGAGGACTGCAACGAGACCACCGGCGCTGTGACAGCAGAAATGCGGGTCACCGACGGTTTCAACCCTTTTGACACCGCCATTGCCAAAGCCCGTCGTGCAGGTGTTACTGCCGCAGGCGTTTCGCCCGGCAGCACCAACGTGATCGGCGGACAGATCGCCGCGGTCAAGCTGGTGGGACGCAATATTGATGATATGGTGATCAAAGCCCCCGCCGCCATTAAATTTGCACTGGGCGAAAATCCCAAACGCAACTACGGCAACGCCAAGGGCAGCGAGCCAATGACCAGAATGGCCATCGCTGCCGTCATGCGCCGCACGCTGGAAAAAGCCAAACGCTACGCCGCCAAAAAGGAAGCCGGTGAGGATGTTTGGGATGACGGTCTGGAGCCGCTGCTGCCCCTGCTTCGGGGCGAAATTCCGGCACATTTCCATGCTCATCGAGCCGACGATATGCTGACCGCTATCCGCATTGCCAAGGAGTTTGGTCTGAAATATAACATTCTCCATGCCACCGGCGCGGAGAAAATCACCGATCTGCTGGCAGAAACCGGCACCATCCCGGTAGTTGGTCCTTCCATCGGCCCAGCCGGAAAACCCGAGACCCAGGGAACCTCCTTCGCCACCTGCGCCCGGCTATATGAGGCCGGTGCAGAGGTGGCCATCACCACCGACCACGATGTAACGCCTCTCTGGCTGCTGCCTATGTTCACCGCTATGTGCGTACGGGAAGGCCTTCCCGAGGAGGCTGCGCTCCGCGCCATCACCATCAACGCAGCTAAGGCGTTGGGCGTAGATGACCGTATCGGCAGCATCAAGCCGGGCAAGGATGCCGACATCGTCGTGTATGACGGACACCCCTTCCACTACATGACCAAGCCCTTTGCCGTATTCATCAACGGTGAAAAAACCGAATAAAGCATGAAAAAGCGCCCGTTAGGGCGCTTGAGACTGTCAAAGAACCGCTTCGCTGGGTTCTTTTCGACAATTTGGTTCCGCG